>JBBRMO010000079.1:0-8058 GCA_038230815.1 Chthoniobacterales bacterium | reverse complement strand
AGACGGGGAGCCCCCGAGGCGGGATTGCCAACGAGAGTGGCCCCTTTTACAGTGGCTGCTCTCGATGGATCGCCAGCTCCTGATCGCCTCTACGCTTTGTTTTTGTACCGCGCTCCTGCGCACGCTCTTTGCCGTCCGCGAAGGGATCTCGCTCCACGGCCGCTTCAATTTTTTCGCGATCGGTCTCGGTTTCCTTTTTCAAACCGCTTTCCTCTCCATCCGCGGACATGCCCTCGGACGTTGTCCATTGACGAATCTTTTCGAGGTTTTCGTTTTCCTCGCCTGGTCCGTCGCGCTGATCTACCTCTTAATCGGGCCGGCCTATCGGCTTTCGCTCATGGGAACCTTCACTGCGCCGCTCGTTTTCCTGATCCAAACCCTTGCGCTTCTGACGCCGATTGATATTCCGCACCCGGTCCGCCTGCCCGCGAATCCATGGCTGGAGTTCCACGCCTCGATCTCGATGATCGCCTACGGGGCCTTCGCCCTCGCCTGCGTAGCCGGTGTCATGTACCTCGTGCAGGAACGGCAACTGAAGACCCATAAGATCCATTCCGTTTTCTACCATCTGCCGCCGCTCACGAATCTTTTCTCGGCCCTGACCCGGCTACTCTGGCTCGGATTCGCCCTTTACACCGCCGGACTTGTCAGCGGTTTTTTCACGGGCGGTCCTCTGCCCCGTCTGAAGATGACCTGCGCGTTCGTGGTCTGGATTTTCTACGGCACTATTCTCCAGGTCCGGCACCTGCACCGGCTGGCGCCCAGGCGCATCGCCACTCTTTGTATTCTCGCGTTTAGCGCTGCCGTCTCCGTCCTTTGGGCCATCAACTTCGTATCGCAAAGTCGCCCAACCTGATGAATCTGTTTTGCGTTGGCCTCAGCCATCATACCGCGAACGTCGAAACCCGGGAGCGTTATGCGGGTGTCTGCTCGGAAAAAGCGCTGCCGGGTGCTGCCGGGTGCACCGAGGCGCTCCTCCTCGCGACCTGTAATCGGGTTGAAATGTACGGCTGCGCGGAACAACCGATCGCGACCAAGAAAGTTCTGGGGATGTTGCAGCAATGTCCCGCGGACGAGGTGGAAAACATGGAAGCCTTTTATCGTTATGAGGGCGAGGCGTGTGCCCAGCATCTTTTCCGGGTCGTGGCCGGTCTGGATTCGATGGTGATCGGTGAGACGGAGATACTGGGGCAGGTAAAAAAAGCATATGAAGGCGCGCGGGAATCCGGCAGCGCGGGGCCGTTGTTGCACCGGGTTTTTCAGCGTGCCTTCCGGGTGGCGAAGCAAGTCCGGAGCACCACCGACATCACCCGCGGCGCAGTTTCGGTCGGCTCGGTCGCGGTCGAGCTCGCGGTAAAAATCTTCGGCGATTTGCGTGAACGAAAGGTGCTCATTCTCGGAGCTGGCGAAACCAGCGAACGGACGGTCCGCGCCTTGAATTCTCGAGGCGTTACCGACATTCGCGTGTGTAACCGGTCTCCGGAACGCGCCGAAAAACTGGCGACCCTGGTCCAGGGCCGGGCGGTTTTGTTCGAGCAGTGGACTGCGCAATGCGGCGAGATCGACATCCTCATTTCGTCGACCTCGGCGGATGAGCCTCTGCTCACCCCCGCCCTGCTCGAGCCGATGCTTCGAGTTCGCGCCGACCGGCCGCTTTTCATCATCGATATCGCGGTGCCGCGAGATGTCGCTCCGGAAGTGAATGAGATGGAGGGCGTTTATCTTTACGACATCGACTCGTTGCAATCGATCGCCGAGCAGTCGTTGGCGATGCGGCGAGAGCAAATGGCGGCCGCGGAAAAGATCATCGGCGAACACGTCGCGGATTTCTCAGCCCGTTTGAGCCGAACGGACATCCAGGCCGCTTCGCTGAGTCCCCGGGCCCTGGCGTCCGAATCGTAACGCGCGCGATGAGCGCGAGATTTTCGCAGAAATTGGTTCTTGGTTCGCGCGGCAGCGAACTGGCGCTTCGCCAGACCGCCATGACCGCGGCGGCTCTCGGGCAGGCATGGCCGGAACTGGAAATAGCGACGGAAATAATTTCCACGCGCGGTGATCTGCGAACGGCGGAACCGCCCGATCCCCGGGCCGGCCGCAAAGGCTTGTTCACTGGCGAAATCGAGCGCGCTCTGGCCGCGGGTGAAATTGATGTTGCCGTTCACAGCGCAAAGGATTTGCCGAGCGAAATGACGCCGGGGTTGGAGCTCGCAGCCGTGCTGCCTCGCGCCGCCGCGGAGGATGTTTTGATCGGCAAGGCATCAGCCCAAATCGGTGGAGTGATCGCAACCGGGAGCGTGCGACGCCGGTATCAATTGCAATGGAAATTCCCCGGAGTCGAAGTCGTCGATCTGCGTGGGAATGTGCCGACGCGTTTGCGGAAACTCCTGGGGAACGACTGGCAGGCGATCGTGCTCGCACGTGCCGGCCTGGAGCGATTGGGTTTCGATTTAAGGGCCGATAGCTTCGGTTTTGAAGGCGCTACCCTGCACGTTCATCGCCTTTCAGGGAGTGATTTTATCCCAGCCGGCGGGCAGGGAATCATCGCTCTGCAAACGCGGAGTGCGGACGAGAACGCGAAAAAAATGGCTGGGGCCGTTAACCACCGGGACACGTTCTGGTGCCTGCAGGCCGAACGCGAATTCCTGCGCCTGCTTGAGGGCGATTGCGGTTCGCCCGTCGGGGTTCGCGCGACCATTATCGGTTCCAAAATGATTTTGCGTGCACAGGTTTTTGAGCCGCCGCGGATTGAACCTCGCACTGCCTGCGTCGAAGGTGAAGTCGCCTTGGCCCACGAATTGGCGAGGGAATTATGGGAGGGGATTAATGGCTGAGAAAACAAGAGGGAAGTGCTTCCTGGTCGGGGCGGGCCCGGGCGATCTCGGATTGATTACGCTCCGCGCCAAGGAATGCATCCAGGACGCGGACGTCATCGTCTACGACTACCTGTGCAATCCGGAAATGATGCGGTGGGCGCCGGAAAAGGCCGAGCTCATTTTCGCAGGGAAAAGGGCAGGCGCCCATACCCTGACGCAGGATGAAATCAGTGCGCTGCTCGTCGAGAAAACAAGTGACGGGAAGCAAGTCGTTCGGTTGAAAGGCGGGGATCCATTTTTGTTTGGCCGCGGCGGCGAAGAAGCGCAGGCCCTTGCGGCGGCGGGTCTGCCATTCGTGGTTGTTCCGGGAGTCACCTCGGCGATCGCGGGTCCGGCTTACGCAGGGATTCCAGTTACCCACCGGGGCAAAAATTCGCACGTGACATTTTTCACCGGGCACGAAGATCCGGAAAAAACGGAGAGCGCGATCGACTTCAGCGCGCTGGCGAAGCTTGGCGGCACCCAGGTGATGTTAATGGGGGTCAAGCGCATCGGATCGATCGCGCGAGAGATGATGGCCAATGGAATGCGCCAGGATCTGCCAGTCGCTCTGATCCGCTGGGCGACGACGGGACGGCAGGAAACGCTGACAGGAAATCTGAAGAACATCGAGGAGATCGTCGCCGCCAGGGGATTCGCCGCGCCGGCGCTCGCGGTTTTCGGAGAGGTTGTGAATCTCCGGGCAGAATTGAATTGGTTCGAGAATCGCCCGCTTTCCGGCAAACGAATCGTGGTTACGCGGACCAGAACCCAGGCCGGCATCCTGACCGGGCAACTGCGTGGACTCGGCGCGGATGTGATCGAGTTGCCGACGATTAGGATCGAGCCGCCGACCGACCTGCGCGCGTTCGCGGAGCTGGTTCAGGACGCGCACGCCTACGACTGGATCGTGTTTACGAGCCCGAACGGAGTGAACGCGTTCTTCGAGCTTTTCTATAAACTTTACGACGACGCGCGCGAAATCGGTGCCGCGCGGATCGCCGCGATCGGTCCCGCGACGGCGAAACGGGTTCGGGATTTTCACCTCCACGTCGACCTGCAACCGGCAGAATTCGTCGCCGAATCCCTGGTCCGCGAATTCCGGAAGGCAGGCGACATCGAGAATCTACGGATCCTGATTGCGCGGGCCGAAAAGGCGCGGGATTTGCTCCCCAGGGAACTATCGGCCTTGGGAGCTATTGTGGACGAAGGGTTTGCCTACTGCACAGTCCCCGAGACGCGCGACGACACCGGCGCGCGGCGCCGTTTATTGGAGGAAGGCGCAGATTTGATCACTTTTACCAGCTCATCCACGGTCGAAAACTTCATGGCCCTCGGGTTGCCGTGGCCGGAGAAGATGCAGGTCGCCAGTATCGGGCCCATCACGTCGCAGACCGCGCGCGACCTCGGATTGGAAGTCTCCGTTGAAGCCCGACGACACGATATCCCGGGACTGGTTGAGGCGGTCCGCAAATTCTTCTCTCGGCGATGAATAGCTCCATGGAGATCAAGGTCGCGGACGAGTTCGCGTCGGCGATGCAGCAACTGAGTGCCGAAGCAGAGAAAACCCTTCCCGGAGACGCCCGGGGGGATGGCCAGCAGAGTGCAGAGCAATTTGCCCAGATTCTGGAGGAATTCCGGACGTTGAACGGGCGGATGACGGGTTTCGAGAAGGCTCTGCTGGGGCGATTGGAAAAGCTGGAGAACGCCGAAAAGAACGATTTCGCAGAGCAGTTTCGTCGGATGGACGAAAATATGGTGGCGCTTCGAAATACCGAGACGGTGAACCAGAGGCTCTTCGATTCGCTCCATGACGAGCTGATTAAATATCGGGATAACTTTCTGCATGAATCGCTCCAGAAACCGTTCATTCGCGACCTGGTAACCCTGTTCGACGATTTGAGCGGGCTTTCTTCGCAGCTCCAGAGCGCGGTCGAGTCGAGCGAAGGGAAACGCGGCGCGCTCGGTCAATGGCGCGATAATCTGCAGAACGCGATTCATTCGTTGACGGAAATTCTCCACCGGATGGAGGTCAGCGAGATTGAGCCGAAAGAAGTGGTCGATCGGGCTTTCCACCGCGTCATCAGTTACGAGCCGGCGGACTACGCGGAAGAAGATGGCCGGATCGTGATGCGGGTGAAACGCGGGTTTCTCTGGCGCGACCAGGTCTTGCGACCCGAAGAAGTGGTCGCAAAACGGTTTTCCTAGCGGCGAGGCGGTCTCCGCGCCGTTCGCAAAGATACAGAGATTTGCCCTTTGGCGGG
Organism: Chthoniobacterales bacterium; assembly: GCA_038230815.1. Taxonomy (GTDB): domain Bacteria; phylum Verrucomicrobiota; class Verrucomicrobiia; order Chthoniobacterales; family UBA10450; genus AV80. The sequence goes on along the minus strand of JBBRMO010000079.1, from coordinate 2,942 downwards.
GGCATGGAAACTGCACTTACCATGAGTGTTCAACCCAGGCTTCTCCTTACTGCCGAAAAACCACCCATCCCATGACGCGACGAAAAGTAGTTGGAATCGATCTCGGGACGACCTTTTGCGCGATGGCGCACATCGATCCGTACGGCAAACCGCAAATCATCCCGAACGGGGAAAGCGAACGGCTTACCCCCTCGGTGATTCTATTCGATAGCGGGAGCGTCATTGTTGGGACGCTGGCAAAAAATAACTCCGTCGCGGAAGCCGAGCGAATCGTGGATTTTGTGAAGCGGGAGATGGGGAAACCGAAGGAGCAGTTCCAGCGCGAATTCAATGGGAAGATCTATTCGGCCGAGGAACTTTCGGCGCTCATCCTGCGCAAGCTTAAGGCGGACGCCGAAAAGTATCTTAAGGAACCGGTTACGGATGCCGTCATCACGGTGCCGGCCTATTTCAACGATGCGGAACGCACCGCGACGATTACGGCGGGGCAGCTGGCCGGCTTGAATGTTCTTCAGATTATCAACGAGCCGACGGCGGCCGCGGTGGCTTATGGCCTCGACAAGCTCGACTATGATCAGACCGATTACGTGTTCGACCTTGGCGGCCGCACGTTCGACGTCACCATCATGCGGATCGAGGGACAAGGCATTCAGATGCTGGGGACGAATGGCGATCACCGGCTCGGGGGCAAGGATTGGGATGACGTGATCGTGAACCACGTCGCGGAAGAGTTCGATCGCGCGCACGGCGAAAATCCGCTGCTCGATCTGCAAAGTTACCAGGACCTCCAAAGCCGCGCCCTGGCCGCGAAGATCCAGCTTTCCAGCCGGCCGCGCACCGCGATTGTCCACAGCCACAACGGGAAAAGCGTAAAGGTCGAGCTGACCCGGGAGGAATTCGAACTGAAGACGCGGCATCTGGTGGAAAAGTGCAAGACGATTTGCGAGATGGTCTTGCAGGAGGCGGGGATGGAGTGGAGCGACATCAACAAAGTCCTGCTCGTCGGCGGAATGACGCGGATGCCGATGGTGCGCGAGATGGTCGCGGGCCTTTCGTCGGTTCCACTCGTCGACGACGTCAATCCCGATGAAGCAGTGGCAGTCGGCGCCGCGATCCAGGGAATTCTATCCCTCCTGCGCGAGGAGGAAACGACCGGCGAAAAAACACTCTCGGAAGATACCCGGCAGCAATTTTCATCGCGCGACGGCGGTCTCATTCAGGTGACCAACATCACTTCGCACACGCTGGGCGTTGTCCTTTGGGATGAAGCGCATCTGGAAGAATACGTTTTTCCAATGATCCGCAAAATGACGGCGATTCCGGCCACGGCGCGGAATTCATTCGGGACGGCGAGCGCCAACATGCAGCGCGCGGTGGTCCGGATCGTCGAAGGCGAAAGCACGTTGCCGGCCGAGTGCACCCCGCTCGGATTGTGCGATGTCGAACTGCCCGCCTTCCTGCCCAAAGGTTCTCCCGTTGAGCTGACTTACGAATACAACGCCAACCAGGTGCTCGAAGTGGCCGTCAACGCTTCCGGCAACCAGGCCAAGGTAAGGATCGAGCGAAACACGGGTCTCGCACCGGATGAAGTCGAGCGCGCGACCGCGGGCTTGGGCGCCATCGCGGTCGTGTAACATGATGCAATTGGAGGGAAGCTTTCCCGTTCCACTTCCGGACGATCCTCATAAGTGGGACGGCTGGAGCAAATACAAGTCGCCGAATTTTTACGAGCGACTCTGCCTCGATCCGCGCGCGAATCCGAGCAATGAGCTGATCGAGCAGCATTGCCGTGAACTCATGCGGTGGTGGCAAAAGAAGCTCCCGCTCAAGAACCAGCCCAGCAATCCAATCGCCCAGATCTTACGGCCGGGACTCGACGAATCGTCGCGCTATCTAACGGAGGCCCGGGTGGAATTGCTCGACCCAGCCCGCCGCCAGCAACTCGACTCGGAATTGGCCGCGCAAGCGAACGAGCAGGCCATTATCGAATTTCACAAGTATCTGACCTTCGCCCTGGCCGACGGCTTCCTCACGGCGGAGGAAGAAAAAAGTCTGCTCCGCTTCGGCGCCGAACATGGCCTGAATGAGGAGCAAATAGCGACTTACATCGAGGCCGAGTTGAAGGATAGCGGCGCGCAACGCGTGGCTGCTGCGGCGGCGCCAGTTCCTGCCCGGGGGGAGACGCGACCATCCCGGCCGCGCCGTCAGAAATCCCTCGACCCGAAGGAAGATTTCATGCGCATGCTCCGCCTTAGTGGCCTCGACACCGACGGCATGGCGGACGAGACGCGGGACGCTTTCGTCAATATGGCGGAGAACCTTGGCATCGAACCCGGCGACGCCGAGGAGCTGGTTGACCTTTATCTGGAGGAAGCGGACAAGATGTCGGAACCGGAAGCGGTGGTTTCCCCGCGGGTGGCCGTCGTTCCGCAACCCGCCCGGCCGGCGATCAACGGCCACGCGGTCGCGCCCTCTGCGCCGGCCCCCGCGCCTCCAGGCGAAGACTCAGATCGCAATCGATTTGCAAACTACCTGAACTCGCTCGGGGCCCAGATGCTCTTTGTTCCTTCTGGCGAATTTATCATGGGCAGCGATGCGCCCGACGCTGGTCCGACCGAAAAGCCGGTGACTAAAGTGATGGTCAGCCGCTTTTACCTGTCGCGTCATCTTGTCACGAACGCCGAATTCGAACAGTTTGATCCGAGCCACATCCGCAAGCGCGCGCCGGGTGCCGGTGATCGCCATCCGGTCGTCTACATTAGCAGCCTGGAGGCGATCAAATACTGCCAGTCCTTGTCGGCTCGCGAGCGGAAAAGGTACCGGGTGCCCACGGAAGCGGAATGGGAGTACGCCGCCCGCGGTACGGACGGTCGCAAGTATCCGTGGGGGAATCACGAACATCGCGGGGACCTTGCGAATTTCGCGGACCGAAATACCGTCTT
>JBBRMO010000078.1:0-8082 GCA_038230815.1 Chthoniobacterales bacterium | reverse complement strand
GGCCTGGTGCCGGCGGCACTGCAAGGATTCGACATCGATCAATTTCTCGCGGGCGCGGCGGCGATGGACGCCAAAACGCGCGAGGCAACCGCCGGCCAGAACGCCGCCATGCTCCTCGCGCTGATGTGGCACTACGCGGGGACCGGCCGTGGGGAAAAGGACATGGTGATCCTGCCCTACAAAGATCGGCTGATGCTCTTCAGCAAATATCTGCAGCAACTCGTGATGGAATCGCTCGGCAAGGAGAAGGACCTCGACGGGAAGGTGGTCCATCAGGGGATCGCCGTTTATGGGAACAAAGGTTCGACCGACCAGCATGCCTACGTGCAACAGCTGCGAGACGGCGTCCTGAATTTTTTCGTGACCTTTGTTGAAGTGCGAAAGGATCGCGGAGCGGCGCGGTTCGAAGTGGAACCGGGCGTGACCAGCGGGGATTATCTGCAGGGGTTCCTGCGGGGAACGCGCTCGGCTCTCTACGAAAGCGGACGCGAATCGATCACGATTACGATCCCGGAAGTGACGGCTTTCTCTGTTGGCACTCTGATCGCATTGTATGAACGGGCGGTCGGATTCTACGCCTCGCTCGTCAACATCAACGCGTATCACCAGCCCGGGGTCGAAGCCGGGAAAAAGGCGGCGACGCGGGTCCTGGAGTTGCAGGGACGGGTGAAAGACATTCTGAGCGCCAGTCCCAAAAAAACACCGGAAGAAATCGCGCAGGATCTGGGAGCGGACCCGGAGGACGTCTTCCACATTCTCCGGCATCTCCAGGCGAACGAATAAACGGAAGGACTGCTTCTGCACGTCCCAGTTTGGGACTGCCCGCTGAAAACATTTCGGAACCTGCGGAAGCACACCTCCTCCAAAAAAATGGAGGGACGACCGCTGTGTCGTCCCATTATTTTCAGGAACAGGGCGGGGACGGGGAGGATCCCTCCGAGTTAACTGGCGCTCGTCGCTGGTTGCGCTACGATTTTCTTTTTCATGGCTGAATCCGCAGAATCGAAAACGTCACCCGAAATCCAGATCTCTCTGCCGGCGGTCGTTAAGTTTGTTCGCCAGCTCGCGCACGATCTTCGTAATCATCTCAACGCCGCCGAGCTGCAATCGGCGTTTCTGACGGAGATCGCGGAGGAGGGCGAACTCCGCGATGAAATCAAGCGGCTGCGCGGGATGATCTCCCAGGTGGGCGCGAGTCTGCATGAGGTCACGGCGGCGCTCGGTAAACCGCGGCTGACGGAAATGCCGTACTCGGCGAAGGATCTCATCGAAGATCTCCGGCAGAAACTCGCGACTGATTACCCGAAGGAAATCGCGAACGTGAAATGGGATGAAGCGGTTGGGGAGGCCACCCTGAATATCGATCCGCAATTATTGCTGCCAGCGCTGGTGGAATTGTTCGCGAACGCCTTTCGCCACGAGCGTGGCGACGGGGTCATTTCGGCCACAGCGCGAACGGAAGAGGGTCGGTTCACTTTTACGTTGTCCGAGCCAAAAAAGAATTTCCAACACTCGCTCAACGAATGGGGCCGCGAACCGCTTCGTGCTCTCGGCCAGGGTCATTACGGCCTTGGTCTTCATCGCACCCGCATGATCGTGGAGGCGCACGGGGCCGAATTCCTGGCCCGCCACGACCAGGCGACTTCGTCTCTCGTGACGACAATCGCCTTCCCCCTCGCCCCGGCAGACGCCTAAAAGTCCGTTGCCGGGTGTTTTGGTGAATGAAAACACGGGCCCGTCCGTCGATTGCTCTTCCTGTTTGTACTTCCCCTCTTAACAATTGAGCCCGACGATCTTGCAAGACCATGACCGCTGAGAACCGACGCATCCTCATTATCGACGATGAGCGGCCGATTCTGCTCACCCTCGAAGCGCTCCTCGGCCGCCATGGTTATCAGCCCGACACCGCCGCGACCGCCTCCTACGGGCTGCGGCGGCTCAAGGAAACCTCCCCCGCGGTCGTGCTCCTCGATCTCCAACTGCCCGATGCGGAAGGCCTGGAAATGCTGGGGCAGATCAAGGACGAACATCCCGACACGCAGGTGATCATTCTCACCGCGCACGATTCATTGAACAACGCGATCGAGTCGATCAAGCGGGGGGCTTACCACTTCATCAGCAAACCCTACGCGCCGGAAGAATTGCTGAGCCTGATCGAGAAAGCGCTCGAGAAACAATCGCTCCTCCGCGAGACCCAGCACCTCCGACAAAAGACGCAGCAGCTTGAGAAGCGGCTTGAAATCGCCGAGACGCGGCTGGCCCCGGTGATCAAGAGCAAGGCGATGCAGGAGATCCAGGAGTTGATCGATGCGATGGCGCCGTCCGAGGCGAACGTGCTCATAACGGGCGAAAGCGGCGTGGGCAAAGAAGTGGTCGCGAACGTCATTCACAATCGGAGCCGCCGCGCGGACAGACCGATGATCAAGCTGAATTGCGCCGCGTTTCCGCAGGCCATGATCGAGTCGGAACTGTTCGGCTACGTGAAGGGAGCGTTTACCGGCGCGATGAACGATTTTTCCGGGATGATTGCGGCGGCGGCCGGGAGCAGTTTATTTCTCGACGAAATTTCCGAGATGCCCGCGGACCTCCAGACGCGTTTCCTGCGCGTCTTGCAGGAGCGCGAATACCGCCCCCTCGGCAGCACCAAAACGTTGAAGGCCGACTTCCGGGTTATCGCCGCGACAAACCGGCCGGTCTCGAGCGCCCTCGCGGAGAATCGGCTGCGGGCCGATCTTTATTATCGGCTGAACACTTTCCAGATAGAGATTCCGCCCTTGCGCGAGCGGAAGGAGGATATTCCTCCGCTGGTGGCCACGTTCCTGAAACAATTTGCGAAGGAGCTGGGCAAGCCCGAGCCGGAACTCGTCCCGGAAGCGTTCCAAAAATTACTCGATTACGCGTGGCCCGGGAATGTCCGCGAACTCCAGAATGCGATGGAGTACGCGGTCGTGTTGGCCCGCAAAGACAAGATCAGCGTGAAAGAGCTGCCGGCGGAAGTGCAGTTACCTTCCGCGCTCCAAAGGGCGGAGCGAAGCAGCAACGACGGCGTTCAGAATCTCGACGATCTCGAGCGCAACGCCATCATCCAGGCGCTGGCCCAATGTCATGGCAACAAGAAGAAAGCCGCGCAGGTTCTGGGCATCCAGCGGCCGACGCTTTACAACAAGATGAAGCGTTACGCGATCGAGCTTTAAGCATTTTCGATTTTGGATTTTGGGGAGACCTTTCCCCCGGTTCTAATCGCCAGTCGAAATTCGGAAATCGGAAATGTAAATGCCCGCCTCTCGACACCTCGGAAAAGTCCTGGCGCACGCCGAGCGCGAACTGGCTTCAGCCCGGACGATGCCGCCCGCGGAATCGCTGCCGCTCTATAAAAAGTTCCTTAAAATCGAGGAACACCGCCTCCTTCTCCGCCATCAATACGGAGGAGGCGGTCGCGAAATTTGCGGGCTTCGGGTCGAGCTGATCGACGTCCTCCTCCAACACATCTTCGCCGCCGCCGTCAGTTTTGCCGAGAGCGGTCAAGCCACGCGCCCCGCCCCTCTCACTATCATCGCCCTCGGCGGCTACGGACGTCGCGAGCTCAATCCGTTTAGCGACGTCGATATCATGTTCCTGCACGACAAAAACCGGGGAGAGATTTCGAATTACGCCACCCAGGTAATCGAACAAATCCTCTACTTGCTCTGGGACGTCGGTTTCAAAGTGGGCCATTCGACCCGTTCGATCGCCGAGGCGGTCCACCTGGCCAACAAGGACATGCTCACCAAAACGGCCATGCTGGAGTCGCGCTCCCTCGGAGGCGATTCGCACCTGGCCGATAAGTTCCGGACCGCGTTTCGACAACAGTGTGTCCGCGGGCGGGAACGCGAATACGTCGAGCTGCGGATGCAGGATCAGGCGACGCGACACGCGAAGTTCGGCGATACGGTCTACGTGCAGGAACCGCATTTGAAGAGCGGGTGCGGCGGGCTCCGCGATTATCAAAACCTGCTCTGGATGACTTTTTTCCGGGAAGGCGCGCTCACGACCACGCATCTGGTGGGGAAGGACTGGTTGAGCGAGCCCGATCGGCGACGAATCGAAGCGGCCTACGATTTCCTCCTGCGCCTGCGCACGGACCTGCATTACGCGACCGGCCGCGCCACCGACACCCTCCACTTCAACGTCCAGGACCAGATCGCGCAGCGGCTCGGCTATGCGCAAAAGAGCGGCTCGCTTCGGCAGGAAGCGCTGATGAAGGATTATTACGAGCACACCCGGAATATTTTCCGCGTGACCGAACGGATCACGGAACAATTCGCCAGCGGCCGATCATCCCCGGGCACACGCTCGCTTTTCAGTTTTTTGCCACGCCTCAAATCGTCGGAGGAAAGAATCGGCCATTTCCGGATCCGGCAGGGGCAGCTGTTTGCCCAGAGCCCTGGCATTTTCGAAAAAAACCCGGACGCGATGATGGAGGTTTTCGAGCTGGCCCAGCTCCGCCGGCTGGAGCTGAGCCCGGACTTGTCGGACTTATTTACCAGAAACCTCGGACTGATTACAGGCGCTTTCCGGGGCGGCAAGGAGCCGCGCGCGATTTTCCAGCGGATTGTTTCGCGCAAAGGCGAAGTCGGCCGGGTTCTGCGGATGATGCACCGGGTCGATTTTCTCGGCCGTTATCTACCGGAGTTCGGGCAGCTCACCTGCCTGGTGCAGCACGAATTTTTCCATCGTTACACCGCCGACGAACACACCCTGGTCTGCATCGACAAACTGGACCAGGTGATGCAGACAGAAGACTCGAAATTCCGTTCCTACCGGCGTTTGTTCGAGGGCCTTGACGACCCATTCGTTCTTTATCTCGCGCTGCTCCTCCACGACACCGGTCGCGCGGTCGGCGCGCGACCGCATTCCGAGGCGAGCGCGCTTTTTGCCCAGGGGGCCGCGGCACGGCTGCGCCTCACCACGCCGCAGCGACGTTCTTTGGTCCTCCTGGTCGACCATCACCTGACGCTCTCAAACATGGCGCAGCAGCGGAACCTGGACGACCCGGAAACCGCGGTAGAATTCGCGCGGATCGTGCGCGACCAGCCGAATCTCGATGCGCTCATGCTCTTGACGCTGGCGGACGGCCAGGGGACGAGCGCGGATGCGTGGTCGGACTGGAAGGAAACGCTGGTCTGGCAGCTTTACCATTCCACCTCGCAATATCTTTCCGACCAGGAAGCGTTCTACGAGCAGACGAAAATCGAGCGCGAACAATTGCAGGCGCGCGTGACCGAGAACCTCGGTTCCGAGTTTGCCGAGGAGGTCGAAGCTCACTTCGAGGTGATGCCGGACAACTATTTTCGCGCTTTCACGACGGATGAAATCGTTTCACATCTCCGGCTCTTCCGGCGCTTCCTGGAGAATTTATATCAGCGCGATGAGCCACCCCTGACGCCGGCGGTCGCGTGGAAGGAATTTCCCGAACAGGGCCACAGCATTGCGTCCTTTTGCGCGTGGGACGGTCAGGAACTTCTGGCGAAGATCGCAGGATCATTCGCGGCCGTGCCCCTCAACATTCTTAGCGCCGACATTTACACCCGGGGCGACAACGTCGTCCTCGACATCTTCCGGGTCTGCGACCCGCGTTTCCGCGCCGTGACCGACAAACGCGACAAGGCGCTGGTGGAATCGACCTTGCATGCCGCGCTCACAGACGAGCATTTCGATTTCGCGCCGTTGCTGGAGCAGGCCAGGCGCCGGATCGCGCGCCACAGCCAGCACGGGCTCGACTTTCCGACGCGGGTGACGGTCGAAAATAAGGCGCATCCCACGTATTCACTCGTCCAAATCCAGACGCCCGATCGCCTTGGCCTGCTTTACGAGTTGCTCTCCGCTTTCGGCCAAGAAAATATTTCCATCACACTCTCCCGAATCAGCACCGAGAAAGGCGCGGCCATCGATACGTTCTACGTAGCCGACCGGGACACGCGAACGAAGATCACGGACCCGTCGCGGGTCGCAGCCTTGCTCCAAAGACTGCAGCTGGCCGCGGTCGGGAAAGGCACCGAGCGAAAGGAAAACAAATCGGGCTAGCTGCACTCCGGTTTCAGTCTAGTGTCACCGCCGATTCCACTGCCATGAATGCGCTGATTCTTGCCGCCGGTTATGCGACGCGGCTCTATCCTCTGACCCTGAACAAGGCGAAGCCGCTCCTCGAAGTCGCCGGCAAACCGATGATCGATTGGGTCCTGGACAATCTCGCGCCCATTCCCGAACTCGAACGCGCCTACGTCGTGACGAACTCCAAGTTCGTAAAAAATTTCCAGGACTGGGCCGGGATTTATCGTCGGAAGAAACCGAAATTCGCCATCGAAATCATCGATGACGGATCGACCGACGATTCCGACAAGCTCGGCGCGATCGGGGATATCTGCCTTGTCGTTGCCCGGCATGATCTGGTTCAGGACGATCTGATCGTCGTCGCCGGCGATAATTTGTTTAGCGAGCCGCTGGTCGATTTTGCGCGCGCCGCGAAAACTTCGAAGGCAACGCTCGCTACGTATGACGTCGATAATTTGGAGGCGATCAGGAAATACAGCAGTATCACAACCGATTCCGAAGGCGTCATCACCCGGTTTGAAGAGAAACCCCCCAACCCGACAAACACCGTGGCCGGGATCGCGCTCTACTATTTTTCCCGGGAGCTGGTGCCGCTTTTCACGACCTACATCGCGGCGGGAAATAATCCGGATCAACCGGGCCGATTCATTCAATGGCTTTATCAGCGCAAGCCAGTGAAGACATTTCAGATCAAAGGCACGTGGTTCGACATCGGAAGCAAGGAAACGCTCGAGGAAGCGAATCAGATCTTCGCGCAGTTTGCGCGCTGAATGGAGGGACGCTCGCTGTGCGTCCCGATATGATGGGACGGAACAGAGCCCGTCTCTCCAATTTATTTCAACAGTCAGGGTGGGACGCGGCGTCCCCCTATTTCAATCTTCCCTCATCGAACTCGATCAGGTCGAAATAGGTCCGGATATCCTTGCGACCGGCACCGCCGGCCTCCTTCAGGAAATGGAGAAAACGTGCTTTCTTCGCAGCCGTATCGGGATGACGTGCAATCATCGTCGCATTCCAATGTTCGATCGACTCGGTCGAATGTTTCGCGGCGCTTTTCTTTATCCAATCGAGAATGGCAGCGTCATCGTCCAGATCGTTGGCCGCTTCTTCGAACTTGTCCGGGTTCAGCCGCAGGAAAGCCAGCAGATGCTTGTCGAACCCGACGGTCTTGTAGTTGTAGCCGTCGAGCAAACCTTGGCGATGCAGCTTCGCCTTGTCGATCAAGCGGGGCAGATGAACATAGCCCCCCAACTTTTCGTAGGGACTGCGTGGATGCAGCTTTTGCATCGAGCCCGACCTAGGTCGCGGGCAGAGGGTGCGGCACCACCGCCGGCGGGATTTCTTCCGTCGCCGTGACCGGAGCCGGAGTTGGTGCCGGCAGCAATTCCGCCTGCGAGAAGCCGGAAGTGCCAATGATCAGCTGTCCCATGAAAATTCCGCCTTTCTCCACTGAGATCGATTTTGCGGTCACGTTGCCATCCAGAAGCGCATTGCGGTGAATGATGACCGCCCCTTCCGCCACGATTTCGCCCGTCATGCGGCCGCGAATCTCGATGCTCTTCACCTGGATCCGCCGGAAAAAATGGACGTCCGATTTGCGGTCGATGACAACATTTTCCGCGATCAAACGGCCGGGAATCTTGCCGACGAAATTGATGGTCGCCGTGCCGACACAATTCAGATTGCCGCGTAACTTGCCTTCGATCAAGGCGACGCGACAGATCACGTTGGTGCTGCTCAAGTCACCCTTGGGGGTGATATGGATTGCGCCCTGGGTTTTGATCGAGCGGCTGAAACTCGTGGCGACCTTGTAATCGCGCAGGTCAATGTGGGTGCTGCACTTCGGACAAAAGCTCGAGGTGGCAGCGGAACTGACCTCGTGCTTCGCCTTGCACTCGAAGCATTCGATCTCCGAGTTGTGGTGCTTGGTCCAGAAGCCCTCGATTTTTTGAAACAGCGAAGGGTCGCTCGCGGCGGCGGCTTCGACCCGCT
>JBBRMO010000077.1:0-8107 GCA_038230815.1 Chthoniobacterales bacterium | reverse complement strand
GATCCCGCGTATTACAAATGGACCCAGTGGATCTTCCTTCAAATTTACAACTCGTGGTTCAACCCGGAGAAGAAAAGAGCGGAGCCCATCTCTACTTATCAGGGCGAAGATCCCGACAGCGTGCGGCTCGCGTATGTCGCGGAAGTTCCCGTGAATTGGTGCCCCGAACTGGGAACCGTCCTGGCGAACGAGGAAGTCATCGATGGCAAGAGCGAGGTGGGCGGGTTTCCCGTCGTGCGGCGGCCGATGCGACAATGGATGCTGCGGATAACGGCGTTCGCGGATCGACTCCTGGATGGATTGGAGGAACTGGATTGGCCCCTTTCGCTCAAGGCCCTGCAGCGAAACTGGATCGGACGCAGCGAAGGCGCGGAGAATGAGTTCCGGGTGGCAGGGTCTTCCCGCTCCGACGACCGGACGCCGCTGCGCGACCTCCCTGTCATCCGGGTTTTCACCACCCGGCCCGATACGCTTTACGGAGCGACTTATATGGTGCTGGCGCCTGAGAATCCGCTCGTCGACGAAATGGTAACGGAGGATCGTCATCGACCCGTCGCGGAGTACCGCGCTCAAATCGCCGCGAAATCCGATCTCGAACGGACCGACCTGGCGAAGGAAAAAACCGGCGTGTTCACCGGAGCGTTCGCTCTCAATCCCGCAAACGACGAGCGGATCCCGATCTGGATCGCGGATTACGTGCTGATGGGTTACGGAACCGGCGCGATCATGGGCGTGCCGGCGCATGACGTCCGCGATCTAGAGTTCGCACGGAAGTTCGATCTTTCAGTCGTTCCGGTGGTCCAGGCGCCGGGAAAAACGCCGGAGGAATCGATCGGATACGTTGAGGACGGGATTGCAATCAATTCGCCGCTGCTCGATGGCCTCTCGCGAGAGGCCGCGACTGCCAAAATTATCGACTGGCTGGAGAAAAATGAGCGTGGCCGCCGGAACGTTCGCTTCAAACTTCGCGACTGGCTTTTTTCGCGGCAACGTTACTGGGGCGAGCCCTTCCCGATCGTTTGGCGGGACGGACGGCACGAAGCGTTGCCGGAAATGGAACTGCCGCTCAAACCGCCGGCGCTGGAAGATTTCAAACCGACCGGGACCGGCGAGCCGCCGCTGGCGAAGGCGAAAGACTGGATCCGATATTCGGAAAACGCCACCCGCGAAACGAACACGATGCCCCAATGGGCGGGCTCCTGTTGGTATTACCTGCGCTTCTGCGACCCAGGAAATGATCGCCGTTTCGTTGGCGAAGAATCAGAGCGGTACTGGATGGGAGGCAATGACGAAGCGTTCCCCGCGAAGCCGGGTGGCATCGATTTGTATATCGGCGGAGTCGAGCACGCCGTGCTTCATCTCCTTTATGCGCGTTTCTGGCACAAGGTGCTCTACGACCTGGGCCAGGTTTCGAAACCCGAACCGTTCCAGCGGCTCGTGAATCAGGGAATGATTCTCGGCGAGGACAACCGCAAAATGTCCAAGCGCTGGGGCAACGTGATCGATCCGCTCGACGTCATCGAAATTTACGGCGCAGATGCTTTCCGTTGTTACGAAATGTTTATGGGCCCGCTGGAGCAGATGAAACCTTGGAGCATGAAGGGGGTGGAAGGCGTCTCCCGGTTTCTGGCGCGGGTCTGGCGCCTGATGATGACCGAAAATCAGGCGGGCGAATGGGAATTGTCCGCCGCAGTGCAGGACGTGGAACCAACGAAGGCGCAGCAGAAGATCACGCACGCGACGGTGAAAAAGGTCACGAATGATATCGAGTCGCTCTCGTTCAATACCGCCATCTCCCAGATGATGATCTTCGTGAACGCGTTCATCCCCCAGCGCGGGACGGAGGCGATCCCGATTTCCGCGATGCACACTTTTCTTGTGTTGCTCAACCCATTTGCTCCTCACATCACCTCGGAGCTTTGGGAAAGGCTGAACAGCGCCGGCAACATCACTGCTCAGACCTGGCCGGTTTACGACGAGAAGCTTCTGGTTGAAGACGAAGTAGAGATCGTCCTCCAGGTAAACGGTAAGGTGCGCGATCGCATCACGGTGCCACTTGGCGCGACCAACGCCGAGCTGGAGGCCGCAGCGCGCGCCAATGAAAAGGTGCGGAACGCCCTTGGCGACCAGACGATTCGAAAGGTCGTGGTCGTCCCCAATAAGCTTGTCAACGTCGTGGGCGGGTAGGTACTGTGCCCTTGTGTTAAAGGAATTCAAAGAATTCGCCATCAAGGGCAACGCGGTGGACCTGGCTGTCGGTGTCATCATTGGCGCCGCTTTTGGCTCCATCGTCACCTCCCTGGTTAAGGACATCCTCATGCCGCCCATCGGCCTTCTCATAGGAGGGCTCGATTTTTCGAACAAGTTTGTGATTTTGAAAGACGCCCCTGGGGGAGCGACGTTTTCCACCCCTGCTGACGCCCTCAAAGCGGGCGCGATAACCTGGAATTACGGAAACTTTATTACCCTGATCATCAACTTCGTGATCGTGGCGTTTTGCATTTTCCTCGTCGTCAAGGCACTGAATAGGATGAAAAAACCGTCATCCACGGTGGCGCCGGTCTCCAAGGATTGCCCCTATTGCGCGATGACGATTCCGATCAAGGCGACGCGCTGCCCGCATTGCACCTCGGAAATGTCGAGCGTCGCGCGCGGTTGACTGGAGCCGCTTCGCTGACGTGCGAACCCTGAGATAGCGCAAATCGCGCCCAGGTGGATCGGCCGGCTCCTCGCGAAAGCTTTCGGAGCTCCGCCGGGCGATGGCAAAAAATGGCGGCGCAGCCGCGATTTTATTCAAACATCGCCCACCGGAGCGGCCGATCCACCTATGCTGCTTCCTTCTCGGGAAGCGCGAAGACTCTATTCTCCGTGCAAAGCCAGATGCGGTTCGTCTCGTCCGGCGCCCATCGCGTGCCGCTGGCCCAAGGAGAAAATGCCGGCATGATCCAGCAGTTCGCCTGTTGAATAAAGGCCGGGCATTTCAAGCGCAACCCCGCGCCGTCCGTGACGACAGCCGCGGGATGATGATGACCGATTATTTGAAGACGATCGGCCGTCTCCGCTGCGCAATGGCCATGATGAAAATAAAATTGGTCGCTTTGCCACGACTCGATCATCTCAACGTCACCGCGCAACTGCCGATCGTGATTTCCGACCACAACGACAACCTCACAATGCGCCCCCAGATCCCGCAACAGCCGAGTCGCTTCCGAGGCGGCGGTCTTGTCGTGCACCAGGTCGCCAAGGATGATCAGGCGCCGGGGCGCGTATTCACTCACCAACTCCATTAGTCGCTGGGAAATCGAGGTCATCCCCCACATCGGCACCAGCCGCCCGGCGGCGCGCTGGCTTAGTTCGTAGCCAAAATGCAGGTCCGCCACCGTCAGCCAACCCTCCGTTTTGTGGAAAAGCGCGAGGCGGCCATCGAGAAGTATTTCATCGGCGACGAGCGCCTGATTCGAACGTAATGAGGTCATCGGAAGGCAATTGGCCGGGTAAATTATCGCTTGCTCCGGCAGGCATCAATCGCTATTGAGCGAGTTTCCGTCTCCCATGAAGACCCTGCTTAAAGTCATCGTCCTCGGCGTTTTGGCATGCGCCGTCGCGAGTTGTGAATCGCCCAGAAATGTTCAAGGACCGCAAATGCGCCCGGCCACCATCACCGGGGCGCGGCGGATCGCGAATGTTCGAACCACCGCCTATACGCACACGGAGAAAGGCGGCCGGCACAATGCCATCGGTGTTCGCCTCTCGGGATCGAACGTCATGAGCGCGGCGTCGGATTGGTCCCGCTTTCCGCTGGGCACCCGCTTTCAAATCGTCGGCTCGTCGGACCGCTACGTCATCGATGACTACGGCGGTGCCTTGATCGGGACGAACACGATCGACCTTTACAAGACGAGCCGCGCCGCCATGCACCAATGGGGCACGCGCCACGTAGATATCGACGTGCTCGAGTGGGGCTCAAAGGAGCAGAGCCTAAAGGTCCTCAGACCGCGCGGAAAGAACCGCCTCATTCGGCGGATGATTACGGGCTTGGAACAAAAGGCCTGATCGTTCTCGGTTCCCCTCGGGGAAACAACCATGCGGTTTGCTTTGACCCGCGCATCTGTGCGCGACACCTTGCGCGATGAGGATTCTTGTCGTCGGGGGCGCGGGTTACATCGGCAGCGTCTGCGCCGAATTGCTCCTCGATGAGGGACACGCGGTCTGTGTTTTCGATAATCTTTCCGAGGGACATCGCCAGGCGATCGACGCGCGCGCGGAGTTTATCGAGGGTGACTTAACCAGCAGCGACCAGATTCAATCCGCGGTCACGGTATTCCGGCCGGAAGCGGTCATGCATTTTGCCGCCAGCGCGCTGGTGGCTGAATCGATGGAAAAGCCGTCGAAATACTTCCGGAATAACATCGGCAACGGCCTGAACCTTCTCGACGCGATGGTCGCTACCGGCGTGAAACAGCTCGTTTTCTCCTCGACCTGCGCCATTTTCGGACCGCCTGACCGCCTGCCGATCGACGAGACGTTGTCGAAGCGCCCCATCAATCCATACGGCGAATCAAAACTCGCCTTTGAAAAAATCCTGCGCTGGTACAGCGAAATCCATGGTCTGCGCTTTGTCTCTCTCCGCTACTTTAACGCCGCCGGCGCATCGGATAAGTTCGGCGAAGAACATCGGATCGAGACGCATCTCATTCCGAATGTTCTAAAAGTCGCGCTTGGCCAAAATTTACAGGTGGATATATACGGCACCGATTACGATACGCCGGACGGCACCTGCATCCGCGACTACATCCATATCCTCGATCTTTCCCAGGCGCACATTCTGGCGTTGAAATCTTCAAAGAGTGAATTCTACAACCTCGGGACTGGCGGCGGCACGAGCGTGCGCGAAGTAATCGAAGCGTGCCGCAAGATAACCGGACACAAAATTCCCGTGCTGGAGAAACCGCGCCGGCCGGGCGACCCCGCTCGCCTGGTCGCAGCGTCGGACAAGATCCAGCGCGAGCTCGGGTGGCAGCCGAAGTTCCAGAGAATCGACGCCATCATCGAAAGCGCCTGGCGCTGGCACCGGAAATTTCCCAACGGCTATAGGGATTAACGTCACCTGACGATGGTAGGGATGGCGCGCTGCGCCGTCCGGGCTTCTCAGTCCACACCCAACCCGATCGGACAGCGCAGCGCGCGGTCCCTACCAAAGAAAACGCCCGCGAAAACACGTTCCGCGGGCGCTTTGAATTTAGTTCGAATCTACGAACGCAGCCTTACGGCTTGGTCGTAGTCGTGGTCGTGGTCGTCTTCTCGTAGTACGTCAACGGCTTCTCCAACGTGATCTTGCGAACGACCATACGGTCGCCGTCTTTCACGTAGGTGTACTTGACCGGCATGTCTGCCCGCAGGTATTTCCAATCCACGGTGGCTCCTTCGGAATCAACCAGAACGGTTTCCTTCGGACTGTAGTAATACTTCACCGGTTCAGTACTGGTGGTAGTGCGGAATGAGAGGTAGTCCGTCCCTGGCGTGTAGGTTGTGATCGTTCCCGTTCCATCGATCGTGCTCGTCGAAGTGGTGGACGATGAGCTGGTCGTGACGGCGGGGTTTGTCGTCGTGGTGGTGGTCGCTGAAGTCTGCGCGAAAGCTGAGGTAAGCGCGATTGCGCTGACGGCTCCGGCTGCCAATAATGTAGTCAATCTGTTGTCTTTCATATTTGTCCTTTGCTTTGGTTAAACGGATGATCTCCGTCGTGCATTTATCCGACTGCTCGAAGCTGGAGTTTATTCAACCGCACCCTAAATTCGTAACTGGAGAGGGTCGCGGCTGCCTCCAGGCAGAGACCCCGCGCGTCGGCATCCCTCTTCGTCGTATCCTATTAATTATTTCTGTTCGGACGCCGTAGCGCGGCGTCCTACCCTTACAAATGCAACCACTTCCGGGCTTCCGTGATTTCCTGCCAAGCGCCTGCGCGCAACGGAATTACATCTTCTCTAAATGGCGGGAAATTGCCTGCGTTTACGGCTTTGCCGAATGGGACGGGCCGATCCTGGAGTCGACGGAACTTTACACAAAAAAAAGCGGCCCTGAGATCGTGGGACAGCTTTTCAATTTCACCGACAAAGGCGAACGGGACGTCGCGATGCGGCCGGAGCTGACGCCCACCCTGGCCCGGGTCGTGGCCGCCCACGACCGCGAATTCAGGAAACCGCTCAAGTGGTTCTCGATTCCTCAATGCTTCCGCTACGAAAAGCAGCAACGCGGCCGTCTCCGCGAACACTTCCAGTTCAACGCCGACATTATCGGTGAGTCATCGCTGGACGCCGATGTCGAATCGATCGCGCTCTGCATCGATCTCCTGCGCGGGTTTGGATTTGGCGCGCACGACGTGGTCGTCCGCGTCAGCGACCGCGAGTTCTGGATCGACTTCCTGTGCCGGCAAAATGTCCCGGAAGAAAAATGGCAGGAAACGCTGCAGATCATCGACAAGAGCGAGCGCGAATCGCGCGAGAAAACGGCCACCAGGCTCGGACCCTTGGCGGAACCGGCGTTCGCGATTCTCGACGGCAAAGGCAGTAGCGAAAAACTGGATCGGGTCGTGGCCTCTCTTCGGGCCCGGGGTCTCGCCGACTTCGTGCAAATCGATCTCGGGATCGTCCGCGGCCTCGCCTACTATTCCGGCGTGGTCTTCGAAGCGTTCGACCGTGGCGGAAAACTCCGCGCCCTCGCGGGCGGCGGGCGTTACGATAACCTGATCGGCCAGCTCAGCGACGGCGCCGTATCGCTTCCCGCGATTGGTTTTGCGATGGGCGACGTGGTTCTCGGCGAATTGATTGGCGAAATTCCGGCTGCCAAACAGCAGATGGAAGCCGCCATTGCATCCGAGCGCAGCCTCGACATCTATATCGTGATTGCCAAGGAAGAGCGCAGGGCGGATGCGCTCGCCCACATCCAATCCCTTCGAGATGCCGGCTTTCGCGTCGATTATCCGCTCGCACTCGCGAAGGTCGGTAAACAATTTCAAACCGCCGAGGGGCTGGGCGCACGCATCGCGATCCTGTTCGGGGACGAATGGCCCAACGTGCGAATCAAGACGCTGGCCAGCCGCGAAGAACAGCTTGTGGGAAATGAAGAGGCGCTTGCGTATCTGGCCAGCCTTCCCAGTTTGTCATCCCGAGCAGAGCGAAGCGGAGTCGAGGGACCCCGCAGCCCAACGGGCAGGTAACGCCACGGGATGTCTCGACTCCGCTCGACCTGACGAAAAAAATGTACCGGACCCATCACTGCAACCAACTGCGCAAAAGCGACATTGGCACAACCGCAATGCTAGCCGGCTGGGTCCATGTCCGGCGCGATCACGGCGGCGTGATCTTCATCGATCTCCGCGATCGGGAAGGATTAACCCAGATCGTTTTTCGGCCTGAGGAAAATGCCGAACTCGCGGCCCAGGCTCACCATTTGCGGCATGAAGATGTCGTCCAGATCGAAGGCAAAGTTGCCGCCCGTGTTCCCGGCACGGAAAACCCGAAATTGCCAACCGGCGATATCGAACTGGTGCCGGACAAGCTCACGATCCTCAATCGCGCTGATGTTCTCCCGTTCCCGATCGATGCCGAAGCGCCGAACGAGGATCTGCGTCTGAGCTATCGCTACGTCGATCTTCGCCGGCCCCAGATGACGCGGAACCTGCGGATCCGCCACAAGGTGACAAAGGCGACCCGCGATTTCCTGGACGAAAATGGGTTCGTCGAGATCGAAACCCCCATTCTTTCCAAGAGCACGCCCGAAGGCGCGCGCGACTTCCTCGTCCCGAGCCGGTTGCTCAAAGGAAAGTTTTACGCGCTCCCGCAGGCGCCGCAGCAATACAAGCAACTCCTGATGGTGGGCGGGATCGAAAAATATTTCCAGATCGCGAAATGTTTTCGCGACGAAGACCTTCGGTCCGATCGGCAGCCGGAATTCACCCAGATCGATATCGAAGCGTCGTTCGTCAGACCGGACGATATCATGGTGCTCGTCGAAGGGCTGCTTCAGGCGGTCTTTCGCGCCGGGAGGAAAGTTGAAATTCAGACGCCATTCCCGCGGATGACCTACGCGCAGGCGATGGACGAATACG
>JBBRMO010000076.1:0-8109 GCA_038230815.1 Chthoniobacterales bacterium | reverse complement strand
TCGACGACGTGCCGGCCGATCCCGACCCGAAAATAATCGCCGCTGGTCACATTCAGGGCCGGAATTCCCCAGCTGCAAACACTGGCACAGGTCCCGAGCATTCCGGTAACGAACCAAAAACGCCGGGCCAGCGGCACGTCCCGCACGAATAGTTTCGTGCTGATGTCCGTCAGGAGCGGGAGCCAGGCCAGTGGACCTTTGGCGAGGAAGCCCAGACCGAGAGCAAGGTAAAAGACGAAGCGCCAGTATTTATAGTGAGAGGCATCGCCGATCCCAACGGCACGAGGGCGGGCCGTCTCCAGAGCAGCTGGAGATCCCCGGCCTAACGAATCGGCGAGCAATTGGAAGCCGGCCCAATGCGCGGTCGTGACGAAAAAGACCAGCCACATATCGGCCACCGACGCCTTGGCATGCATGAAAGTTTGGAGGCAGAGGGTGAAGATGATCGCCGCCCACCACCCGGTGCGGTCGCCGCCAAGACGGCGTCCCCACGCGAACAGGAGGAGGGCCGTCAGCGCCGCCGCCACCGCCGAGGGGAGCCGGGCCGCGAAATCGTTTTCACCGAAGACGCGATAACTCGCGATTTGCGTCCAATAAATCCAGGGCGGTTTATCGAACCGGTATTTGTCATTAAAATACGGGATGACGTAATCCCCGCGCTCTCGCATCTCGCGGGAAGCTTCCGCAAAGCGGGGCTCGTCCCGATCGATGAGCGGGATGGACCAGGTGCCGGCGACGTGCAGGAGGAGCGCGCCGAGAAAGACCAGAATGAAATTGCGGGTTGCGGGTGACAGAGCCGAGATTCAAAGATAGGGCCGGGTGAAAGACAAACGTGAATTTCAAATGATCGCGGCGTTTCGCTGGTGGTATCTAATCCTGGTGGGCGTCGCGCTTCTGCTTTTGGCGAGCTTTTATCTGGATGCGGGGACTCAAACCTGGATGAACCAGCATCAGAATCCAAGCCTGCGAAGCTTCATGCAGGCGGTCAGCCGATACGGCGACTGGCCGGAACATCTCCTGGTCGGAATCGTCCTGACCGCGATCGCTTCCTGGAGTGGCCGCAAAAAATGGGTGCGAATCTTTATCGCGATGATTCTCGCTTGCGCTCTTGCCGGGGCGGCCGCGCGGATGGTGAAGATCGCGACGGGTCGCGCCCGCCCGAGCGTCCAGGCGGATGCCGGCTGGAACGGGCCCCGAATCAGTCCGCGCTACAACTCATTTCCATCCGGGCACACGGCCGCGTCGACTGCTTTTTTCGCCACGCTCGCCTTTGCCAGTTGGCGCATCGGCCTCGGACTTTTGGTATTCCCGCTGGGAATCGCGTTCTCGCGAATGTATGTCGGCGCGCATTATCTCTCGGACGTCTTCTTTGCCGCGGTGCTCGGGGTGCTGGCGGCGTACCTCGTTACCCGATGGCGCTACGAGCGCCCCGAGAGTTCTTAAGCAAGGATCGAAATGCGGCCCCGCCGCGACCCGTATCATCGAGCGCCGGAGCGCTCGATCCACCGTGCTCCAGATCACGGCAATGGCACAATTCTCTCGAAATCACTGAACGCTGGAGGGGTGGTCGAGTGGTTGATGGCTCCGGTCTTGAAAACCGGCAGGGCGCAAGCCCTCGTGGGTTCGAATCCCACCCCCTCCGCCACATTCACGGCCTAAGGATTTTGTGGACGAGGTGGATCGAGCGCTCCGCCGCTCGATGACAGTTTGGCGACGCATCCGCACTTCCTCCTGACATCGCCCGATCCCACCTGACGCTCGACAAGGAGGTATGTTCATGTGAACTTGTCCGGTGGCAAATCCGAGAAAACGAGCCAAAACCAAGTTTGTCCCGATCGTGGAGGAAGCGCCGCCACCCTCCTCCGCAATCCATGGGCGAAGTGCGTCGTGGAACCCGGCTAATCGTTTCGAAAAACTCCACGTCGACCTGGGCGATGCGGAGGTAGTGCAGATCGATCCCGCCGCCGACGCGGAAAAGCCGCGACCCCAGACCCAATTTTTTCGGGACCTGACCAAGACGATCATCTCGCGAAACGACAGCCCGGACGTCGGTTTTGAAACGAGCGTGAATCCGTACCGCGGATGCGAACATGGCTGCATCTACTGTTTCGCGCGGCCCACTCACGAATATCTGGGAATGTCAGCCGGGCTCGATTTCGAAAGCAAGATCATGGTGAAAACCGAGGCGCCCAGGTTGCTCGAGGCCGAATTGTCGTCTCCGAAATGGGAACCAAAGGTTCTCGTGATGAGCGGCGTAACGGATCCCTATCAGCCGATTGAACGGAGACTGCGGATCACCCGGGGCTGTCTCGAGGTGCTGGCGAAATTTCGAAACCCGGTCGCGATCATTACAAAGAATCGGCTGGTGACGCGCGATCTGGATTTGCTGGGAGAATTGTCCGAACAGCACGCCGCGGCCGTGAATATTTCGGTGACTTCGCTCGATTCGAATCTGCAACGGCTCCTCGAACCGCGAACTTCATCACCCTCTGCGCGACTCGAAGCAATCGCGAAGCTGCGCTCCGCGGGAATTCCGGTAGGCGTAATGGTAGCGCCTATCATTCCGGGCCTGACTGATCACGAAGTGCCGAAGATCGTGGAAGCGTGCGCAGAGGCTGGCGCGCAATTCGCCGGGTACACCATAGTCAGGTTGCCCTGGGCGATCGCTCCGCTCTTCGAGCACTGGCTCGAGGAGCATTTCCCCGGGAAGAAAGAGAAGGTGCTGGCGCGGATCCGCCATATCCGCGGCGGGAAGATGAATGATTCTCGCTGGGGATTGAGGACCAGGGGCGAAGGAATTTTCGCGGAGCAAATCCGATCGATGTTCGAGGTGGCCTGTCGACGCGCTGGAATCAACGGACGGCCGGGGTTGTCGACCGCGGCGTTCCGAAGACCGCGCGAGCAGCTGGATTTATTCTGACAGGGGTGAAGTTTCAATAGGTTGTTCATGCGACCGGGACTTGAATCGGTTCGCACTGCCCTACCTTTTCTCCGCAGTTCTCTCCTTACTCCGCTCTCCGGGCATCAAAGCCCAGCGCCCTCATGAGCGACTAAGGCGGCTCTTATCGCTCCACCGTCTGCGCCACATCTTTTCCCGCCCCTGCACTCCGCGCACTAAGGGCAAAGCCGAGACCCCCACCTACCTCTCTGTCGCAACAATCTTGGGAGGTGCAGAGGCGCATCCCTCCGAGAAGCGGGATTCCACCTCAGCCCTCGGCTTCTGATACGCTTTCGATTTCGCCGGGCTGGCAGCGGATGGTCAGGCTAATGGGCCGGCAGCAAACACTGCAATCTTCGATCAAATATTGTTCGCGCTGTGAAGTGTCGACCTGCAGAGGAAAAGATTCTCCGCAGTGCGGACAAAGGATTTCCGTTTCAACTGTTACTTCCATGGACGGAAAAGATCGCGCGTTGCTCAGAGTCGAGATTGACTGTCGCCATTGAAGCCAGTCTAATGTCACGTCCCCGCCAGAGCCAATAAAGATGGAATCGACCTGCGACGCTTTCGCCTAGGAGAACCTTCCCGGGTTCTGGCCATCTTTCTTCGCGCGCCGGATTAAAAATTCCCCGCCAGCACGAGAAGGCACCGGCCGTGAGGCGGAAAAGCGCCGTGTCCTGGTGGTGGACGACCACGGCGACACCCTGCACTCGATGACGCTCCTGCTTACCCGGCTCGGATATGAAGTTCTGGCAGCTGATACCATGACCGAGGCGCTACGAATCGCCGAGGAAGAACACTTCGACATTCTCTTAAGCGACATCGGTTTGCCCGATGGAAGCGGCCTCGAGTTGTTGAAGCGGCTTCGCGCAAAGCGCAATGTCCCTGCGCTGGCCTTGAGCGGATTCGGGATGGACGAAGATATCGAAAGAAGCCGGGACGCCGGATTCTCCGATCACCTGACCAAGCCGGTCAGTATCGATCGCCTGCAGGCTGCGATCTCCGGGCTCGACGTGAGGGAAAGCTAGCGCTCCAGGACCGCCTCAGGTGCGTCCTGAGAGTTTTCGCTCTGTTTTCGGAAGTGCAACTGGCCGACTCGCCTTCCATCTGTCTGGGAAATCGTGACGACGTAATCGTTGATCCGCACCTGTTCGCCCTGTTTCGGCAAATGACCGAGGAGGTGGGTCACGTACCCTCCGATGGTGCTGACATCGGCGCTCTCCAGTTCGAGACCGGCGAGGTCCCGTAATTCGTAGAGTCCGAGGGCGCCGTCGACCGAAAACTCAGTCTCGTTGATTTTGCGAAACTCCGACTTGTCGCTGTCGAACTCGTCCTGGATGTCACCTACGATTTCCTCGAGCACGTTCTCCAGCGTCACCATGCCAACGGTGCCGCCGTACTCGTCGACGACGATGGCAAGGTGAGCGTGTTTGGTTAGAAAAAGATTCAGTAACTTCTCCAGCGACATCATCTCCGGAACGGGGATCAACTCGCGCCTGATCCGGAGCAGGTCGGGATGCGGGTCGCGCATCATCGTTATCAGCTCCTTGATGTGAATCAGCCCGACAGCGTTATCGAGATGGCCGCGACAAAGCGGAAAACGGGTATGGCGGGATTCGAACGCCTTTTTCAGGTTTATCTCAAAATCCTCCTCGAGATCGAGGAACACCACCTCGCCGCGCGGCGTCATGATATCGCGCACCACCCGTTGCCGGAGTCGAGCGCGTTGACGAGAAGATCCCGACCAAGTTCGGAGACCTCGTCGGACCTTTCGCTTTCATCGAGGATAAGACGCAACTCTTCCTCGCTGTGGGCCAGCTCCGATCCGGCGACTGGTTTGATGCGGAACAGTTTCTGGAGAAAGAAATTCGAGGATTTGTTGAGGAGCCAGATCGCCGGCTTGAAGAGGACGTAAAAAGCGCCGAGCGGCCGGGCGAGTCGGAGCGTGACCGAAAGAGGATTTCCGATTGCGAGGTATTTGGGCGCCAGCTCGCCAAAGACAATATGGAGAAAGGTGATTCCCAAAAACGCCAGGGTAATGGAAATCCCGGAGACCAGGGCGTGCGAGTGCACATTCGCCAGGACGAAGGCTGGCTCGAGCACATTCGCAAGAAACTGCTCGCCGATCCAGCCCAGGGCGAGACTTGCCAGGGTAATGCCGAGCTGCGTCGCGGAGAGGTAGGCATCGAGATGATTCCGCACGTGCTTCGCGAAAACCGCGCGGACATTGCCTTCATCCTCGAGCGCATCGAGTTGGCTGCTGCGGACCTTGACGATCGCGAATTCCGACGCGACGAAAAAGGCGTTAAGAGCGACAAGGCCGAAAATGACCGCCAACTTCGCCAGAATGATAACGGGCGAGTCCCAATGCTCAACGATCGCGTCGGCCAGAGGGGCGAGCGCAAGAAATGGAAAGCAAAATGAGTTCATGGAACGGAGGCGCGCCGCGCATCCGAAAACCCGCGAGCCGGCTTCCTACCAGCTCGACTTCGTCACACCCGGAATGAACCCGTTGGAGGCGAGTTCTCTGAAGGTCAGGCGCGAAATTTTGAAGCGGCGAATGAAGGCGCGACGGCGGCCACTGACCTCGCAGCGATTAACCACCCGGGTGGGGCTGGCATCCCGGGGCAGTTGGGAGAGGCCCATGTAATCTTTCTTCGCTTTGAGCTCAGCACGCAGGGCCGCGTATTTTTTCACGGTCGCGCGTTTGCGATTGTTACGATTAATCCAGGACGTTTTCGCCATAAGGGAACGCGGAAAGTAGCCAGCGAGAACGGAAATGCAAATGCTTTCTCTCCTCCCACTCATCCACCCAGGGGGAGCCACCTCCCACGGCGGAGACGGAACCCAAGGGCGGGACCTCACTCTCTTTATTGGACGTTGGGCGTCCGGCGTTGGACGTTGCGCGTTCGCTTTCCTTATGTTCCCGCTCAAGACCTCCACCTTCCCCGCCACCGCTCCTGAACTGGCCCGCTGTCTTAACGAGAGTCTGCGCGTTCTCTTCGATCTCCCAAACGATCCCGTCACCGTCCGGGACGTTTCCTACCCTCACCTGGCGAATCTCACGATTTCGCTCGATGGCGCTCAACTCCGCGGCCAACCGCCTCCGGTTCCGACTCCCGGCGACAAAACGACACCTGCGCTTCAGGTCGACCAATTCAACGCCAGGGGGTCCGCGATGTCCGTGGGCCCGGCGGTCATTAACTTCTATCTCGAAGCAAAACAGCTCGATTTGCATCGCGGGAATGACGGTGATGGCAATATCGTTCTCGTTCTTCACAAGGCCGCCGAGGGCCGGATCGAGGTCTCCGCGTCGCCTTCCGATATCGAAGCCCTGATTGAAGAGGTGGCGAGCACCGAAGCAGGAAAACACGGGGTCGCGATCGACAATGTGCAGCTCTCTCTGCACTCGAACAGTCCGCGTTCACTTGCCGCGGAGGTTCGCTTGCGCGCGAAAAAACTCTTCCTCAGCACCTCGTTGCGAATCACGGGCCAACTCGATCTGGACGATGAACTCAACGCGAAACTTTCCGGCCTCGATTGCACCGGGGAGGGCGCAATCGCCGGGATCGCCTGCGGGATCCTCAAACCGCACCTTCAGAAAATCGACGGACGCGAATTCCCATTGATGTCGCTGCCCCTGGGCGCAGTCCGTCTGCGAGATGTGCGTATCGCCACCGGCGACAAGCTTTCGATCACCGCCGAATTCGGATCACCAATTTAGGGTGTCATCCCGAGGGGACCTCCCAAACGCTTTGGCGCATCCGCGAGCTGTCGGACGCAAGCGTTGGACAACGCGTGAACTGTCTGGTGGGCCAGATAGGCGGCGGCGGGGTCCCTCGCTGTCTGCGCGGGCTGGGGATGACATGTCATGGAAGGTCGTCCCTCACGAAATCGGTTTCTTATTTCGGGGACGGAAGTATCTTCCGCGCGCTCCTCCCCCAGCCCATTCAGCAATGATCATCAAAATCGGTTTCGACATTCAGTTCGAGCTTCCGGCACCTACGCCGATGATCCTGATGCTTTACGTGCATCCGTCCCGTCAGGCCGATTTGCGGACCGAGGAAAAAATCGTCGTCGAACCCGACATCCCCCTCTCCGACTTCACCGATCACTACGGCAACCGGTGCGCGCGAGTCCACGCCCCTGCCGGCGAGATTCGCTTTACGCTCGAAGCTCTTATCGAAGACAGCGGCAAACCCGACGAACAACACCTCGACGCCTGCCAGCACCCGGTCGAAGAGCTGCCTGACGAGACGTTGTCCTTCCTGCTGACGAGCCGCTATTGCGAGGTGGACAAGCTTTCCGACGTTGCGTGGAAGCTTTTCGGCCAGACCGCGCCCGGTTGGTCACGCGCGCAGGCGATCTGCAGCTGGGTGCATAATCACATCACCTTTGGTTACCAGTTCGCCGACTCTTCCAAATCGGCGTTCGACGTTTACAACGACCCGCGCGGCGTCTGCCGCGACTACAGCCATCTTGCCATCGCTTTCTGCCGCTGCATGAACATTCCGGCGCGTTACGCCACTGGTTACATGGGCGACATTGGCGTGCCCGTTGTGCTACCGATGGACTTCAGTGGCTGGTACGAAGTTTACCTTGGTGGCCGCTGGTACACGTTCGACGCCCGCCATAACTTCCCGCGCATCGGCCGGATTGTCATGGCCCGGGGCCGCGACGCCGCCGACGTTGCCCTAACGACCAATTTCGGGCGCGCGATTCTGAAGAAATTTTTCATTATCAGCGACGAAATGCCGCCGCTGGCCGGCTGAGTTAGTTGGTTCGCGGGATCATTATCCGGGGAGCGCACATCTCGTGGGTTGGTTTTGGCTTCTCGCCAAACAATCTTTCCTCGCGATCACGATGCAGCAGAGTCCGCGACGACGAGGACACTTTCGCCAACCCGCGAGACGCGTGTGCCCCCCGGATACCCGAGCCGGCGATCCCCTCCTATTGCCGGCTCAAGCGGCGAAACAGCCACCACCCCAGCGCCAGAAAGAGCAGGTTCGGGAACCAGACGAGAAGCTCGGGGTGGAGTTTCGCATTCGCGCGCAAAGTGTCGGCCACGATGATGAAGAGAAAGTAGAAGACGCCGATAACGAGGCTGGCAGCGAAGCCGAACGAAGTTTCGCGCCGATGGGCGGTGATGCCGAGCGGCACACCGACCAGGG
>JBBRMO010000075.1:0-8193 GCA_038230815.1 Chthoniobacterales bacterium | reverse complement strand
TATTCGTCTCAAGCCGCCAGCGTCTCACCGCGCAGCTCGGTCCAGACTCGCTCGCGGTAGTCAACGCCAACGATCTGTTGCCCACCAATCTCGACGGCTCGACGACCTACATTCCAAATACGGATCTCTTTTACCTCACGGGCATCGAGCAGGAGCAGAGCATCCTCCTCCTTGCACCCGGTGCGCACGATGAGCGTCAGCGGGAAATCCTCTTTCTCCGCCAACCCAACGCCCATCTCGCGGTCTGGGAAGGCCACAAGCTGACCAAGGAACAGGCGCGTGCGATCAGTGGGATCGAGCGCATCGAATGGCTGGAGGATTTCCGGGGCCATTTCCACCATCTCATGTGCGAGATGGAAAACGTCTGGCTCAACAGCAACAACCATCCCCGCGCCGTGGTGGAAGTGGAGACCCGCGATGCGCGCTTCATCCGGGAAACTCAGCGCAAATATCCGCTGCATACGTATCACCGGCTCAACCGACTCACGCGCGAGCTTCGCCTCGTGAAATCCGCGCCCGAGATTACCCTGCTCCGCCGCGCCGCCGCCATTACGCAGGAAGGCTATAACCGCGTCTTTCGTTTTGCCCGTCCGGGTGTGCACGAGTTCGAGGTCGAAGCCGAATTCGCGCATGAGTTCACCCGCCGGCGCGGCCGCTTCGGTTACCAGCCGATCATCGCTTCCGGCGCCAATGCCTGCGTTCTGCACTATCTCAGCAACGATCAAATCTGCGAAAGCGGCGACCTCCTGCTGCTCGATGTCGGCGCGAGCTACGCGAATTACAACGCGGACATCACCCGCACCCTGCCGGTGAACGGGAAGTTCACGCGTCGCCAGCGGCAGGTTTACCAGGCAGTGTTGCGCGGCCTGCGGCACTCCATCGCCGGCCTCAAACCGGGCAAGCTCGCCAAGCATTGGCAGAAAGAAGGGGAGCTTTTCATGCAGGGCGAATTGCTCAGACTCGGCCTGCTCAAACCCCGTGACATTCGGAATCAGGATCCGAATCAGCCAGCGTTGAAGAAATACTTCATGCACGGGATGGGTCACCCGCTCGGCCTCGATGTCCACGATTGGACCGCGTCCTCTAGTCCGATGGCGGCCGGTTGGGTGATGACCGTCGAGCCGGGCATTTACATCCCCGAGGAGGGACTCGCCGTCCGGCTCGAGGACAACATTCTCATCAAGGGGAATGGCCTCGTGAATTTTACGAAGGACGTTCCCATCGAGCTCGACGACGTTGAAGGAGCGATGCGACGTCGCCGGATGAAATAGCAAAGACGGCCGACCGGAACACCGCCCAGCCGAGCGTTACTTCCACTGCAGTTTCGCCGCCCTCCACGCGAGTAAGAGCCTCCAGGGCGCACGGCAAAAGGCTCGCCGGATCGAAACTCTTTAAGCGCTAAAGCTATCGCGCGCACGAAGGATCCGTATGAAACGGCTTCGGTATTTGATGGCGGCAACTCTCTTCTTCCTGACGGTCGCGTCTGGGGAAGCATCGGGGAACCTGCCGCCCTTGGTCTTGCCGGTGTCGCCCGTCACACCCCTTCCTGGGCCGGACCCCGACCCGAGTCCCTCGGGCCTGCCCGGATCGCCACCCCCCATGACACCGACGCCGACTCCGGCGCCCGTTCCGCCGCCGGCCCCGACCCCGACACCAGTGCCCACCCCCCCAATGTAGTCCGCGCCATCGCTCGGAAGGCGTCTACGGAGATTTCTTCGAGCTTTCATGGACGCGGGAAAGGGCATAGACGAACCCCCGCGCTGAAAAAGCTCGGCGCCGCATGGGGAACTACCCCGCGTTTGCGTTTTGTCGCGATCGACTGCCGGCTCTTGGTGCAAAATGAAGCTCTCAACGGCTTCATTAGGTACCAATGTTCACGCAAGCAGGAGTTTGCCAAAAAAAACCAGTCAGATGGTTCCCGACGTTCGATACGACTGAATGCGTATTTTACTGACCTGTTTTTTGCTGTTGGTTCTCGGGCTGTCGGGATGTGCGATTCAAAGTGAGAAGAATGAAGTTCGACTCCCTGTCACCTCCCAGTACCCGGTTCGCAGCCCGGAATTTCGACGTTCGATTGAAGCGCTGCTTGGCGCGACCCTTCTGCCTGGCAATCGAATAAAGCCGCTGTTGAACGGAAATCAGATTTTTCCCGCCATGCTCTCGGCGATTCGCGCCGCCCGCCACACCATCAACTTTGAGACCTACGTGTACTGGTCGGGCGAAATCGGGCACGAGTTCGCACAAGCGCTCGCTGAGCGCGCCCGCGGTGGAGTCCAGGTCCGGGCCATTCTCGATTGGGAGGGGACAAAACAAATGTCCGGGGAGGATGGGCGACTGCTCCGCGAGGCCGGAGTACAAATCATCAGCTTTCATCCCCTGCAATGGTGGGATGTGCGACGCCTCAACAATCGGACCCATCGCAAACTGCTCATTGTTGACGGAAAGATCGGGTTTACCGGGGGCGTCGGAATTGCGGATGTCTGGCGAGGGGATGCCAGACCACCAGATGAGTGGCGCGACACGCATTATCGCGTCGAAGGTCCCGCTGTCGCGCAGTTACAAGCCGCGTTCATGGACAACTGGATTAAATCGCGCGGTGAAGTCTTGCATGGGGACCTGTTTTTTCCACACCTCCCCCCAGCGGGCTCAGCCTCGGCTCAAGCGATCAAAAGCTCACCTGGGTTGGGAAATCAAACCATGCGCCTGATGTACATGCTGTCGATTGCGGGCGCCGCAAAGACGATCAAAATTGAGAGTCCTTACTTCATTCCGGATCCACTTTTGGTCAAAGAGCTGGTGGCGGCGCGCGAACGCGGCGTCCAAGTGGAGGTCATCGTCCCGGGAAAACAAATCGATGCAAAAGTCACGCGCACAGCATCGCGCGCGGGCTGGGAACCGCTGCTTCGCGCGGGCATTATCATCTTCGAATATGATCAAACGATGATTCATTCAAAATTACTAATCGTGGATGGACAATGGGTTTCTGTCGGTTCGTCAAACTTCGACTATCGATCCATGCGTCTAAACGATGAAGCCAACCTCAATGTCCTGGACCGAAGTTTTGCCCTGACGCAGATCGTCATGTTCGAGCGCGACAAGAGCCGCGCTCGGCCCGTCTCATTAAGCGATTGGCAGCATCGGCCGATGTCCGAGAAGCTCTCCGCCCCCTTTTGGGGTATCTTCCGCTCCGAACTATGAAACCCTCCTTCCTGTTGCCGCGTGCGTTTGTGATTGGCGTCTTCGCTACAGCCATCATGCTTGGCCCCCACGATTTTCGCGCCGCCCCCGCCCCAGATTCCGAATCCACTCGCGAGATCACCTACCTGGTGGCGTTTGTTCGGAGTTCCCCGTCGACTTTTATTCGAAACGGGTCCACGCATTCAGGTCCAGCCGCCGCGGACCACATGAAGGCCAAGGGGGACTATTACCGGACCGACATCAAGACGGCCGAGGACTTCATTCGCCTTGCCGCCACCAAAAGCGCCCTGACCGGGACACTATACCTCGTTCGCCATCCCGACGGGTCGCAGGAGCCCTGCGGTGTTTGGTTGACGCGGATGTTGCAGACGTACCGCGCGAAAAAGCCGTAGGCAAACGACGTCAAAGTCAACGGGCGCGTTGAATCTCATCGCGATAACGCGTGACTTTACCGGTACGCCCGGAGGAACCGGGCGGGGCTAAATGGTTGGATCGCCAAGGCGGCGTCGCTCTCCTGCTCGTTGCACTCCCCAATCGATCCGACGACTCCGCCCTATTTCCGCGGCACCTTCGCCGAGCGCTTCGCCACGAGCGCCTGGAAACGCGGTTCCTGGCGCACGCTGTCGTAAAGTTGATCGCCGATCATCCACCATATAACGGGATCGATGTCTTCAAAAGCCTTCTCCAGCCAATCCAGCGCCATCGACTTTTCACCCAGCCCGAGATAAACGACCGCGCGATTCGCCGGCGACACATATTGCCGCTTCGCCATTTCGTCCAGCTCGTGCAAGACTCGCTCCGCCTTCGCTCGATCGCCCGAGGCCGCGTAGGCGTAGCCAAGATTCCCGAGATACACCGGAAGATCATCCTGTGTCGTGGCTTTCTGAAACTCGGCCAGAGCTTCGACCGCCTGCCCATTCCAGTGCAAGCACCAGCCCAGGTTCGTGCGCGCCAGCGGATTGTTCGCGTCCAATTCGAGGGTCTTGCGCAGCTGGATAATCGCCTCGCCATAGCGCCGCGCCCACATCAGGAACATGCCGAGGTCGGTGTTCAGCAGCGGATTCAGCGGATCCAGTTCCAACGCCTTCCTTTGCCTTTCGACCGCTTCGTCGAACTGGCCCGAGCCCATCAGCGTCCAAGCATATTGATCGTAAGCCAAGGCCAGGTTGGGATCCAATTCAAGCGCGCGAATCACCTCCTTTTCGGCGTTAGGAAAATCGAGCATACTAAAGAGCGCTACGCTCAGCGAGACGTGCGCATCCGCCAGGTTCGGATCGAGCGCCAGGGCCTTGAGCGCGAGAACCTTTCCTTTCTCCCACGCCTCTCGGCCCGGCAACACTTGTCCTCCCGACCAGCCGTAGGTGTCGGCCAATCCGCAATACGCCAAGACGAATCCGGGATCCACCTGCAGGGCCTGCTCGAAGTAACGAATGGCGTTGATCCAGCCCGCCCGCGTGAACTTGGCGAAATGGTAACGCCCAAGCAGGTAGAGACGGTACGCCTCGGGATTCTGCGTCGGCGTTTTCGCCAGTGCCTTTACTTCGTCGACGCCGAGCTGAACCTGCAGCGCTCGGACGACGCGCTGCGCCACGTCGCTTTGCACCGCCAAGATGTCCTTCATGTCGGCGTCGTACGTCTCGGACCACAGATGATAGCCATCCGCCACGTTGATGAGTTGCGCGGTGATGCGCAGTTTGTCGCCCGCCTTTCGGACGCTGCCTTCCAGGACCGTGTTTACCTTGAGTTCCTCGCCGACCTTCCGAAAGATACCGTCTTCGTTGCGGCCTTTGAAGGCGAACGAAGCCGTCCGTCCTGGTACGCGCAGCCCCTTCACCTTGGCCAGAACGTTGAGCAACTCCTCCGTCATGCCATCACTCAAATACTCGTCGTTCTTGTCCGCGCTCATGCTCACAAACGGCAGCACCGCGACCGACTTGCGATTCGGATCGACCGTGCGCGCGCGCGGTTCGATCGTGGTCCCTGTCATTTCCCGAACGAGCGCTTCGAACTCGGGTTGGTCCCGCAATTTCATCCAAAATGGATCCCGTGAAAGCAGTGCACCTGTGTTCCAGATTTTTGTTCGGAGGGTTCGCCGCATCCAAGGCACGGCCTTCGTGGCGTTGCCTTGGGCCGCGTAGAATTTAGCCACCAGACGGACGAGTCCCGCGTCCCCGCCTTCCGTGGCGGCCGATTCAACTGGCGCGATTTCACGAGACGCTTCTTCGTTTCGTCCCAGCCACGCCAGCGTCACGGCGAGCCGGCCTTGCTCAACCAAATCGCCCGGACGGTCCCGCAAGCGCTGCCGCAGCGCGGTTTCAGCGTTCTGCCAGTCCCCCCGCGCCAGGCTCTCCTTTTTGGCGATCGTGTAGGCGAGTGCCGTCAGCCAACCTTTCGGTCCGGCGACAATTTGATCCTCAAAGTAGGCCTTCGCGGTCAGAGCCGATGCCTCAATGACTTTTGCCCAATCGCCCTCCAGCAACGCGACCCACATCGAGACGTAAACCGCCCGTTCCTCTCCGCGGTCAACCGACGGAATTTGATCCAGCTCGGCTCGCATCGCCGCCACATCGCCAGTCATCGCCAAAAGCCGAATCCTATGCAGCCGCGCACCCGAAAAAGGTCGAATCGCAAGCGCCGCATTCACTTCCCGGAATGCACCATCGAGATCGGGTGGCTCCGCGAACAGCAGCGCCAGAGACATGTCATAGTGAGCAAGTGCATCCTGCGGATCACGGCGCAACACTTCTTGAAGTTCTTCCCTCTGTTCGAACCTCTGTCCCTGATCCGCCAGGGCGCCGGCCAAGCTGCGACGAACCTGGTTATCGTCCGGCCGGAGCACCAGCGCGCGTCGTAGCATGTCCTCGGCCTGCTTCGGGGCTCCCTGCAAGAGCAACAGACGGCTGAGCGCGTAAAGTGCTCCCGTGTCATTCGGATCCAGCGCGAGCGCCCGTTTCGCGAATGCTTCCGTGTCCTTCCGACGCTTCTCGCTCGTGTCCCACCACCGCAAAAGATACGTCGCTTGAATCCGGGAACGGACCGACCACGCGAAGGCCATGGTTGGGTCCAGTTCCGTGGCCCGACGACTCAACTCTTCCGCGATTCCCAGATCTTCCCGGGAGTAATTGAGCCCACCGACGATATGCTCGGCCCGCTTCGCGAGCGTTGTCGCCTCGCTCAACTCAGGCACCGCGGTGGCCGCCGGAGTCGGTGCACCGCGCCGGAGAAGCCAGCCCCCGAAGATGAGCGCCGCCGCGGCGGCCACGGCGAAAAGGGCCCACCCCGGGTTTCGGCGCGGCACCCTCGACGTCGGCGCGTGGATGGATCGCACCGGCATCACCATGGTCGCGTCAGGCGATAATTCCGTGGCTGGTCGCGGACCCGCGCTCGATGTCGTGCCTCCGCCCGAACGCAGCAGTTTCTTCAACGCGGCGACGAGCGCCGGATGATTCGCGGGTCGTTCGTCGCGATCCTTCGCCAGCATCGAGGCAATCAAGGCGATGACGTCAGCCGGGATCCCGCGCTCGCTCAACTGTTCCAGCGGTGGCCGCTTTTGCAGGTGCTGGCTGAGAATCTGGAATTGGGACCCTTCAAAGGGCGCGCGCCCCACCAACAAATACCACAGCGTCACGCCTAGGCTGTAAATGTCGCTCCGGCAGTCCACCGTGCTTCCGCCGTCAGTCGAGATTTGCTCTGGGCTCATGAAGTAGGGCGTGCCCACCACGTTGCCACCCGTCAGTCCGCCGGCCGATTCGTTGGCTGCGACGCTCTTTGCGAGGCCAAAGTCGATTACCTTCACGAGCAGGCCATCCTCCTCCTCGTGTTCGATCCCCTCGCCGGCCGGCGCCGGCGCCCGCGCGAGCATCAGATTCGCGGGTTTGATGTCGCGATGAATCAAGCCGCGTTCATTCGCAGCCGCGAGTCCCTGCGCCGCTTGGAGGATCATGCGCAACGCGAGCCGCGCCGGCAGCGGTCCGCGGCGTTTGACGTACGCCTCCACCGTTTCGCCCTCCACGAATTCCATCGCGTAAAAAATGTCCTCTCCTTCGGCGCGTAGTTGAAAGACGCCTGCCACGTTCGAGTGATGCAACTGCGCCGCCGCCCGCGCCTCCGCGAGGAAGCGCTGCCGCGCGACTGGATCGCCGAGATACGTTGCGTTGATCACCTTCAACGCCACCGTCCGTCCAAGCTGGGTATCGGTGGCTTTGTAGGTAATCCCCATCGCGCCACGACCCAGTTCGATGCGTGAGCCGTCCTCGCGGCGAGCGATCGAAAACGGGGCGTAAACAGAATCGTCAGGCATGGAGGGAACCACCCGGATTGGGTGAAGCTAACGGTTAGGCGTTAAGAGTTAAGGGGTCAATCGCTACCCTCGATCATGGATTGCTGGTCCTTTGCGCCAGCAACCCTTAACACCTAATCTGTAGGTGTTAACGCATCAGCCCGCTGGTTTCTCCTGCCTCCAAGCGCAGGGCAGGCTGGCGCGGCGCACGAACGGGATCGGATCCAGGACATCAAGGCTCAGCGAGACAACCGATTTGTCCGAGGGCGTTGCTCCTGGCGAAACAAGGGAGGCGACTCCTCGAAAATATTTCAATCGTCGAACCCGCGCTTGCGATTCATCCTTACGCTGGCCCGTAAGAATCCATTTCACATTCCTTCGGAGCCTGTTCAAATACTGGCATGGCCCGCGTGGCAGACGATTTTTGGCTTGGGCAAGGAGCGCGCGAAGCGGCTGGAACCACGGCGATCCTGCCCGAGCGCGGCGACGCTGCCCAAGGCAAAAAGCAGCGCCACCCCGTGGGCGAGCGTGAATGGGGCCGTCTGCCAGTGTTGCTCGGCGGTCACGGATTCATGGGAACCCGCTTCCTTCTCGCGCCACCACCACCCAGCCCCATTGACGCTCGCGCGGGCCATGCCAGTATTTCAACAGGCTCCTAGCCCATCGCTGGTTGATTTTCTTCCCATGAATAGTGCATCCGATGAAGCGAAGGCTTC
>JBBRMO010000074.1:0-8294 GCA_038230815.1 Chthoniobacterales bacterium | reverse complement strand
TTCAATGTGCGCCATTGGCGCCATTCTTGCCGTCGAGCAGCGGAGCGTTCGATTAACCACGCCGCGCGACGGAGACAGTGAACATCCCCCACTCGTCTACTTCCATCTCAACCTTCTCGAACCCAGCGGTGCGGACCAACTCGTCCATCTCGGCCGTCGTGCGCCGCCGCATGATCCACGGCTCGCCTTCCCGGTTCCGAAGCACTCGGGCGATGAACTCCACCTGCGGGTGCCAGGGCTGATTCGTGTAAACCAGGTAACCGCCCGGCTCGATCGCGTCGGCCAATCCGCGTAACGAAGCGAGCACTCCCGCGTTCGCCGGGAACAATTCGAACAGCCCGGAGACCACGCCAATCGTCGGAGGTGGTTCGATCGAAGCCAGCGAAGCGCGATCAAAGGCGTCGGCCAGTGTCACCGTGACATTCGTCAGGCCAAACTCGGCCGCGAGGCGCCGGGCCGCTTCGACATTTTCGGGTTTATAATCACGCAACCCGGCCGTCATCGGGATGTCGGGTAGATCGCGCATCGTTTCCAACAGGTAGCGTCCCCCGCCCGCCGCGACATCAACGATCCGCACGGCATTCCCGGCAGCGTGGGCTTTCTTGATCACGCGCCGCAGAAGAAGCCTCAGGTTTGTTCTCCGTTGCCGAATCCCGCGCCAGCCGATGCTGTTGAGATAATTGCGATCGATCAAACGGCCGAGTGGCGTCGATCCCTGGGCCTTATCCTCGTAAACGTAATCGAGGGTCAACCCGGAATCGAAGCCGCTGCGCCAGCCCAGATCGATCCCCTTGCTTAAGCGACCCCCGGTCTTCATTCCGGCGCGGACGACGGCAAACTGCAGACCGCCCCGCAGTTTCAATCTTTCGTATTCCTCCCAGGTGTGGCCAAATTGGTCGGCGTTCAACAACGATGAAACCGTCGGTGCCGCCGCAAAGCGCTCAAGGATGAATTCCCGCGCGCGCTCCACCACCCGGGCGCGTTCCTTCTCGTGAAACAGCGCATGAAAGGCGGCCGGAAAAACGTGCATCTTTTTCATCGGGGAGGAGAGACCGTTGAAGAACTCCCGCTGTGCCTTGAGGCTCACCACCCAATCGCGACCGGCCGAAAGCATCAAAGTCGGGATGTTGATGGCGCCCGCATCGGCCAGGAGCCGCGTTCCGGCATCGTGCAAGCCGATCAGAACGTTGACGGCAATTTGCCGGAAGATCAGAGGATCGGCGTCGTAGACCGCGGCCTGTGCTGGATCGTGCGTGAGCATCTTCGCTTTCACGTAGCTCTTCACGTAACCGGGCCCGATGAATTTTTGCTTCAACCGAAGCGAAGGAATGGCGAGTGGGAGGTAGAGCCGCACTCGAAAGGCGGGAGTGACCAGGATCATGGCGCGAATCGGCGGCGCGTAGTCGTGCACCCAGGCCGCGACCGTGACCGCGCCAACGCTGTGCGCCAGCACGATCATATTTTCCAAGGCAAACCCGAATCGCTCCTGCACGTGTCGCACGAATGCGTCCACGTCTTTCACCATCGTTCCGAAGTTTTCCGCGGCGCCGCGCTCGCCCGAAGAGCGTCCGTGGCCGCGGGCGTCCCAGGCAAAAACAGCCACATCATCGAGCCCGAGCATTTCCACCACCTCGGACCAGCGGCCGGAATGTTCGTGTCCACGATGGAAAAGGATCAGCGCCTTGTCGGTCGGCTCCTTCGGGATCCAGGAGCGATAGAACAGCTCGGCGCCGTCCCAGGAAATCATCGTCGCTTCAGCGTTTTGCATGTTGTCGGGCCAATTCCTTCACTGCGGAACGAAGCTCGGCGGCGATCGCAACGCTCGCACCTTTGTCGGAAGGAAGCGCCGCGTAATTGCGGGGCGCGCCGATGATCAACCGAACCTTGCGGGGCCGCGGCCACCGACTGCCCTTCGGCCAGGCGCGGAAGGCGCCGTCGAGATAACAGGGCAGAACAGGCACGTCCCGTCCCGCGAGGAGAGCACCGATGCCTCCCTTGAATTCCTGAATTTCTCCGGTGGTCGAACGAGTTCCCTCTGGAAAAATGATGAGGACATTTCCCGCGTTCGCCAGCAACTCGCCGCAGATGGCGAGGCTCTGCCGGACCTGCGCCTGGCGCGCGAACGGCAGCGCGTTCACCACCACCGTGGCAATCCAGGTTCGCGGCACACTCTTGAAAAAATAATCGGCCGCAGCGGCGGGAAAGGCGCGATGGAGCCGACGCAAGGGCAAACTGGCCAGCAGACAAACGGTATCGAGATGGCTGGAATGATTCGCCACCAGGACGAAGGAGCGATTACTCCTGAGATGTTCCTCGCCGATGATTTCGAACCGACAGTAAGTGCGGAGCAATCCGCGAATGATCAGCGCCACGATCGAGCGCACTCCGTAGACAAGCATGTCCGGTTCGCGGGGAAAATTTCGGAGCCGTTCGATCAGTCGTTGATCGAGATCGGCCGCGGGTTCGTATTGCCAGCGCTTCATCGCAGCTGATTGTAGTAATTGGCCATGTGAAGGAAGAGCGGCGCGACGTAAATGAGACTGTCGATCCGATCGAGAATTCCGCCGTGGCCAGGGATGAGCGCGCCCATGTCTTTCGTGCCGATGTCACGTTTGATCACGCTGATGGAAAGATCGCCCAACTGGCCACCGATGCCAACGATGAGGCCGGCCAGGATCAACTGCCATGGCCCAAACCCGGGAAAGGAGAACCTCAGTAACCAGGGCAACGCCATCGAAACGGCGAGCGCACCCGGTGCGCCTTCCCAGGTTTTCTTCGGGCTGATTTCGCTGCGCAACGAATGTCGTCCAAAAAGCCGCCCGAAGGTGAATGCGGCCACGTCGTTCAACTCGGTCGCGAAAATCACGTAGAGAAGAAAGCCATAGGCGTTGACCGAATCGGCAAGAAAACCGAGATGTCCGAACATCCAGCCGATGTAGACGAAGCCCACGATGCCCAGCGACATTCGTTGCAACTCACCCCGCGCCCGGTTTCGTAAAATCGGGATAAGCAGAATCGACGCGATCGCGAACACGGGCACCGCGACAAACAATCCATACCAGCCCGGGCCCGATTCCTCGCCGCGCGGGTGCGACACGAGGGAAGCCGTGCCGACTGCGACGATGCCCGCGTAAACCACGCCCGTCATCCACCAGTCGCGATAGAGCCCCGAGGCGCGGGCGAACTCCTTGAAACCGAAAATCGCCAGCAGAGTTATTCCAATGATCGTCGGGACGCGGCCCGCGAAGATCGCGGCCAGGCCGACGGGGGCGAGCACCAGCCACGAACGATAGGTGCTCCAGATCGGGCCCAGATTTTTTTTGAAACCCCAGTGCAAAATGCCGAGGACAATTCCTCCCATAAAAAGAGAGACGAAGATGACGCGCAGGTAAGCGAGAAAAATCGGATCATGCAGCGCTTGGTGCGGGGACATTAATGAGCAGCAGCTTTCGCCCGCAACGCTGCCATGATTCGCTTTAACCGGATGGCCATCGTTTGCAGGCAGCCTGCCACGACAATAAGGCAGGCCCAGTCGAGAATCGTCAAGCCTCCCCACCAACGCGCGCCGTGGGTCCACCAGAGCCAGCCGAGCGTCAGCCACGCGCCGGCGTGCAGGGTCACCATCCGCCACGGCTTCGACATCATACCGCTGAATTCGCGTTGCACGCCCACCGCCTGCCCGAACATGCCGACGTAAGCTGTCAGAAGCGCGAGCATCGCCGCCCAATATCCCAGGAACGGATTCATCCAGCCGCTGTGCGCGGCCCCGGCGAAGATCAGCACGTCGGAAATGCGATCCGGCAGATCGTTCAGGATCTCGCCGCGCCAGCTCGCCTTCCCGGAGGCCAGCGCGACCATGCCGTCGAGCATGTTGAACCAGAGCCGGAGATAACAAAAAAGCGGCGCGACAAAAAGCAGCCCCGGATGGAGGCCGGACCTCCAAAAACAAAAGGCGGCGAGCGCGGCCGCGACGACGGACGCGAAGGAGACCGCATCGGGATGGATGTTGAGCCGGACGCAGAACGCGGTCGCTAAACGCGCCGTTGTTCGGAACCCCTCGCCGATTGGCCTCCGCGAAGTTGGTTCGTAGTCGGCCATGCGAGCTTGGGCAATTGGCACCTTGTACGGTTTCCGGGGTGAAGGGTCAATCGGCGGCTTTGCATCGGCAACGCCGCTTTCGACCGAACGAAAGCGCGAATTGGTGGCGTATCTGAGGACGGTCTAAAGGTCGGGCAGCATCAAGGAGCGTTCTTAATATCCCGCCGCCTGGCCGTCCTTCCGAGCCTCGCTCGCGCCGACGTAGACGCGCTGGCCATCGTGCATCTCCACCTTAATCGCCTGGTAACCGCCGTAACCACCGAGGTCGAAGCGAACATCGTGGCCTTTCTTCTTCAATTCACGCGCGGTCTCGTAGGGCACGCCGCTCTCGAGATTCACGTAGCCGCCGGCCTCCGTCAGCTTTTCACCAGTCGGTTCGCTATCGCCTTCGTGCTGCCAGCGCGAGGCATCACCGGCTTCCTGGACGCCCATGCCGAAATCGATCTGGTTCGTAAGAACCTGAACGTGGCCCTGGGGTTGCATGCCGCCGCCCATCACCCCAAACGCTTCCCACGGTTTGCCATCTTTCATGACAAAGCCGGGAATGATGGTGTGGAACGGCCGTTTGCCCGGCGCGTAAACGTTCGCGTGCCCGGGCTCCATCGAAAATAGTTCGCCCCGATCCTGGAACATGAAACCGAGACCGGGGACGACGATCCCACTGCCCATCCCGCGGTAATTGCTCTGGATGAGGCTGACCATGTTCCCTTCGTCGTCGGCCGTGCACAGGTAAATTGTGTCTCCATCTTTCAGCGCCGGATTGCCCGGCGCGATTTTCCGTGACGCCCGTTCCGGATCGATGAGCTTGCGGCGCTCAGCCGCGTAAGCTTTCGAAAGCAACCCGGCCAAGGGAATTTTTGCGAACGCGGGATCGGCATAGAACTTCGCGCGATCGGCCCACGCGATTTTCTTCGCCTCGATCATGGCGTGCAAAGCCGCGGGCGAATTAAATCCCATCGCTTTGAGATCGAAACCCTCGAGCATGTTCAGGATCTGGAGCGTCGCGATCCCCTGCCCGTTGGGCGGCAACTCGAAAACATCGTAGCCCCGATAGTTCACGGAAACAGGATCGACCCAGGTGGAGGCGTGCTTTTCGAAATCCGCTTTGCGCAGGTAACCGCCATTCGCCTGCATGAACGCGTCTATCTTGTCCGCGATCTCGCCTTTGTAATAAGCGTCCCGTCCTTTCTCGCCGATCAGGCGGAGGCTGTGGGCCAGCCCTGGGTTCTTAAAGATGTCGCCTTTCGCTGGCGTGCGCCCCTTGCCGTCGTGCGTGTAGGTTTCGATAAAGGCTCCGGGCAGGCCCTGGTACAACTCCGGGCCGAAGTGCCAGTAGAACGCGATGAGCTCCGTGACCGGAAAACCTTCCTCGGCATATTTCGCCGCGGGAGCGAGATCGTCCCCGAGCGTGAGTTTGCCGAATTTCTTATTTAACTCGCTCCATGCATCCACCGCTCCTGGCACACTGATGGGCAGCATGCCGCGCGGCGGAATGGTTGCGCGGCGCAACTTTTCGAGCTCCCCTTTCATCTGGTCGTAGCTCAGTCCGAGCGGGGAACGGCCACTGCCATTCAAGCCGTAGAGTTTGTTCTCTTTGGCGCTGTAAACGATCGCGAAGAGATCGCCACCGATTCCGTTCGAAACCGGCTCCATTAAGCCAAGCGTCGCGTTGGCCGCGATCGCTGCGTCGATGGCGTTGCCGCCGCGCCTCAAGACATCGAGACCGACCTGCGTAGCGAGCGGGACACTGGTGCAGACCATGCCGTGGCGCGCGAGGACTTCGGAGCGGGTGGCGAACGGCTTCCCGGTGAGTCGATCGATCTGGCCGAGGAACGTTGATACGAACGCCCACGAAGACAGCAACACGAGAAGAACGATTCGGTTCATGCCGAAAATTATCTGTCATCCCGAGCGAAGTCGAGGGACCGTTGAGAGTCGCAGCCAAGAGACAGCCGAATTGGGAAAGGCCGAAACGCG
Organism: Chthoniobacterales bacterium; assembly: GCA_038230815.1. Classification (GTDB taxonomy): domain Bacteria; phylum Verrucomicrobiota; class Verrucomicrobiia; order Chthoniobacterales; family UBA10450; genus AV80. The sequence goes on along the minus strand of JBBRMO010000074.1, from coordinate 2,219 downwards.
ACGCTATCAGTTCTAGCCCGTGACTTAGCCTGTCCGTCAGAAGCTGCAAAAGATTCCGACCTCCGAACTTCTCCTACCGAAGCCAGGGACGATCGGAGATCATGCCCGGCTTGAAGTCAACCTTCTCGAACCTGGCCGTGTCGAGATTCCAGGTCGCGTGCAGCGCCGCTGTCCAATGCGGGCCGCCCGCGAGATTTGGTTTGTTATCAGCGAAAACTTTCAAGGTCACTTTGCGATCTTTGAACACAAGGTTGTGCCCCCAGTCGGAGTCCTCATCCGAGACAAACGTGAAGCTGTCGTCTTCCTTCGGATATTTCTTCAAAAACCGGTCGTGAAAATCCTTCTCAAAGATTTTGACGACTTCGGGCCAGATTTTCTCAATCCGTTTCACCTTATCGCTTTCTATCTCGTAAATTACCAGGTCCGTGTTTCCCCATTTTTGGGACAACCAAATTGCGACAACAGAACTCCCGTTCCAGCGCGCCTGCGGTGCGCCGCGCATACCCTGGAAACAAGGTTCCTCACCGATCTCTTGTAAGACCGCATAGGGCTTGAGCCGGACAAGCACATTCATTAGATCAGGCGTCGCATTAGTTTCCTGGTCGCGCACCGGATAAAGAATTGCGAACCGACCATCGGGTGAAACACTCTTTTCGCCCACTTCGTAACCTTTTGGAATTTCCGACGCGTCCGAGTGAACCTTATTACTATTCGGTGACGGCTCTTGGGTGCCCGCGGCAAAACCAATGCCCACGAACGCGATCAGGCAAAGATCGGAAATTCTCATTCCGGTACTATGGCGGCTGAATATTCCGATTTTCTACTTTGATTTGCTCGCGCTGCCTGGCTTCGTCTTAATCGCTCTGCTTCCGAAGGCTCCATTCCCTTTCTAATTTCTGCTATTCGTAGCGCAGCGCTTTTACCGGATCGAGCCGGGCGGCCCGATACGCAGGCAGAAAAGCGAAGAGACAACAGATCAGGAACGCGCCGATGCAGATGATCGCGACGTCGCGTGGAATGACTTCGGCGGGCAATTGTGAAAATTGATAGACCTGTTTCGGAAACACTTCGATGTGCGCGGTCTGCGCGAGCCAGCGACTGAATTCATTTCGATAACGCACAAGCGTCATCCCCAGGCCAAGGCCCATTAGCGTCCCAAATAATCCGACGATAATTCCCTGCCCCAGAAAGACGCCGACGATCTGCGTCGTGTTTGCGCCGATCGCCTTCATGACCCCGATGTCGCGCGTCTTTTGGACTGTGACGGTAATGAGCGTGTTCATGATTCCGAAGGCAGCCACGATGATGATAAAAAAGAGAAGGAAAAACATCACCGTTCGTTCGAGCCGCACCGCCTCAAAAAACTGGCTATTCATATCGATCCAGGTCTGGGCGTACTCCGGCGGCTCCAGGAACTTTTCGATCTCGTGTTTGATCTTATCCGCGCCGTACGGATCGACCGTCCGAACGGTGATCCCGTGGAGGGCATCGCCCAATCCATAAAGTTCCTGCCCCACATAAATCGGCACGAGCAGGAATTCCGAGTCGTGGAGATAATGGCCAGTCTCGAAGATGCCGGTCACCGTCAGCTCCTTCGGCAAAACAACGTCGCGCAATTTATCGATCGCCTTGCGTTCCTCCCCGCCCTTCGTTTTCTCCAGGTCCTTTATTCCATCGAGGATGTCGCCCAGGTTGCCCGGAGAATAGACCGTAAGTTTGTCTCCGACGTCGATGTGAAGTTTGCGCGCCAGCTCCACCCCGAGCACAGTCGATTCGCCTTCGAGATCAAGTGATCCCTTTTTGATGAATTTTTTCAACTCCACCACTTTTTCTTCCTCCACGGGATCGATCCCGCGGATCATCGGGGCGAGGCGTTGATGTTGGAACTCGACGATCACCGGCCCCTGGACGTAAGGCGCGGTCCCGACCACGCCGGGCGTGTTCCGGATTTTCACCGTGAGATCGCGCCAATCGCGCAGCACGTCTTCGGTGCTCACAAGAATGTGCGCGTCCCAATCGACCACTTTCTGCCGGAGCTCGCGATCGAACCCGGTCATGACCGAGATGACCACGATGAGGACCGTCACGCCCAGCATGACACCGACCATCGAAATGAGCGTGATGATCGAGACAAACGTCCGCTTCGGTTTGAGATACCGCAGAGCGAGAAAGAAGCTGAACGGAAGTTTCAAAGTCGGAAGCTTCTAGCGTGCGAAGGT
>JBBRMO010000073.1:0-8316 GCA_038230815.1 Chthoniobacterales bacterium | reverse complement strand
GCCCGCCTTCAGGCGCTGCTCTTCCATTTCCTTCAGAAGGCCCTCCTTCACGTCGGCTTTAAACTGAAGACCGCCCTCCAGTTTCATCTCCGTGGGATAGGTGTAGATGGGTTTTGCCTTCGGGAAGTTTACGACGGTCGAAAAGACCTCGGTGGCTTCGTAAATTGCAAAATTCAGCCCCGCCTTTTTGGCCTCGATCGCGGCGGAAACGCCCGCAACGCCAGCCCCAATGATCGCGAGATCAAGAACCCCCGGCTCCGCCTTCCGACTGACTCCTTCCTCCTTCAAGATCGCCCGCACGGCCTCCGCTCCCGAGTGTGACGAAAATTTCAGGAGCGGAATCCCGGTCAGATCGCCGACGATGCGAACGCCTGGCTGCGCCGTGACGCCCTCGGGGCCGGAGACGGGGAGCGGCTCCACCGTTCCGGCGGGCCACTGCGTATGCAGCCATTTGGTGTAACGTTGAATCAGTCCGGCCATCGTTAACTCCGCGCTTACTTTCTAACGTTGCGGTATCCCAGCCGAAAAGCGAAATCATGCACAACCGCAATAGCAGTGCCGACCGAAGCAGTGGGATGACCGGCAGAGAAATCACGCGCCGTTATCCGATCGGGGCAGAATTGGTGGGAAATGGGCAGGCGCACTTTCGAGTCTGGGCACCGAAGGCAAACAGGCTCGAAGTGGTACTGGAAGGAAAATGGAGGGGAGATCGGGACGTTAAGATCCTTCCCACATTTTGGGAGCTTGAGCGCGAGCCGACGGGATATTTTTCCGGCTCGCTCGAAGCCGGCGCCGGCGCGCTCTACCGGTTTCGAATCGACGGTGGCGAGAATTTTTATCCCGATCCAGCCTCGCGTTTCCAGCCGGAAGGGCCTCACGGGCCATCCTGCCTTGTCGATCCGGCCCAGTTCAAATGGACGGATGCCCACTGGCTGGGAATTAAGATGCAAGGCCAGATCATGTACGAGGTCCATGTCGGCACCTTCACCGGGGAGGGAACGTGGCGGGCGGCGATGAAGGAGCTGGCGGAGCTGGCCCGGATCGGAATCACCGTCATCGAGATGATGCCGATCGCGGATTTTCCGGGCGAATTCGGCTGGGGCTACGATGGGGTCGACCTCTTCGCCCCAACCCGGCTTTACGGACCGCCCGATGATTTGCGCGCATTTGTGAATGAAGCACACTCGTTAGGCCTGGCCGTGATTCTGGACGTCGTTTACAATCACTTCGGCCCCGACGGAAATTATCTCGGCCTGTATTCAGACGATTATCTTCACCGGGAGCGAGGCAACGACTGGGGGGATTCCATCAACTTCGATGGGAAAAATTCCGGCCCGGTCCGGGAGTTTTTCATCACCAACGGCCGATACTGGATCGAAGAATTCCATTTCGATGGCTTCCGCTTCGACGCCACCCAGAGTATTCACGACGAGTCGGAGGAATACATCGTGGGCGCAATCGGACGGGCGGCCCGGCTGGCGGCGGGGAGCCGGTCCATTATTCTCGTGGCCGAAAACGAACCGCAGGAGGCGAAATTGATTCGGGCCCGGAGCGAAGGCGGAGACGATCTCGACGGCGTCTGGAACGATGACTTCCATCATAGCGCGCATGTGGTGATGACGGGCCGGCATGAAGCCTACTACTCCGACTACCGGGGACGGCCGCAGGAATTCGTTTCGGCGGCGAAGTACGGCTACCTCTTCCAGGGGCAGCCCTACTGGTGGCAGGATGCCGAACGGGGCATGTCGGCCTTGGACGCTCATCCGGCCGCGTTCGTTTCGTTCCTGGAGAATCACGATCAAGTCTCCAATAGTGCGGCTGGCGCTCGGATGCGCTTCGAGAGTTCGCCCGGCGTTTATCGAGCGATGACCGCGCTCCTCCTGCTCGGTCCCTGGACACCGCTGCTTTTTCAGGGCGAGGAATTCGGCGCGACCTCGCCTTTTGTTTTCTTTGCGGATATCGGCGACGACAAGTTGCGGGAGGCGATCCGGGTGGGGCGCTTTGATTTTCTGGCCCAATTTCCTTCAATCGCCACGAAAGAAGCGCAACAAAGCCTGGCGGTGCCGACGCGACGGGAAACATTCGAACTCTGCAAGCTCAACCTGGCCGAGCGCGAGACCGAGCGGCTATTTTACGATCTGCATTGCGATCTGATCCGATTGCGCCGTGAAGATTCGCGCTTCCAGAAACAAATCCTTCGCGGCGTGGATGGGGCCATCCTGGGCGAGCATAGTTTCTTACTCCGCTATTTTGGCGAGCGGGACGACGAACGATTGTTGATTGTAAACCTCGGGCCGGCCCAATCATTCATTCCTGCTCCCGAGCCTTTGCTTGCGCCGCCCTTCGGTTTTCAATGGGATATGATCTGGACGAGCGATCACGAGCGCTACGGCGGCCCCGGGATATCGAAACCTGTTTCCGACGAGGGCTGGTCGCTGCCGGCCGAAGCGACGATCGCTTTGCGTGCCATTCCTGAGACAAAACCCCGCCGCAAACCGAAAGAAAGGCATGCCAGCAAAACCAGAGAGTAGTCCGGTCGTGATACGATCGATGACCTGGGATCCGGCGCATCCGTCGCGCGAGGTCTTGCTCACTCGCGAGTGGCTCGTTACGAACGGCCTCGGCGGTTACGCGTCCGGCACCGTCTCGGGTGCGATCACCCGGAAATATCACGGCATCCTGGTGGCGGCGCTGCCGGCGCCGCTCGGCCGCGTGGTCATGTGGAATCACCTCTCGGAATTTCTGCGCTTCGAGGAGAACGAAGTGGTGTCGTTAGGCGCCGAAGAACGCGCGGAGGGCCAGCTTGATTTGAAGAGCGCCGAATATCTGCGCGAATTCCGCCTCGAGGACGGCATGCCGGTCTGGATTTATCACGTCCGCGATTTCGACATCGAGAAACGCATTTCGATGCCTCATCTGCAGAACACAGTCCACGTCAGCTACCGGATCACCGGGTCGGGAAAACCGCCTCGGCTCGAGCTGCGACCCGCCTTTCATTTCCGGCATTACGAGGACGCGGTCGATCTGCCCCTGGCCGAACCTTATAAGTTGAGCGCGGTCGAAGATCGCTATGAGATCGTGTCGGCTCGGCGAAAATTCCCGCCACTGCGGATGCGGCTTTACGGCAATGCGACTGCCTTTTCGATTGCCCCGACGAAGATTAACCAGGTGGTTTATCGGATCGAACAGGCGCGCGGTTATGCCTATGAGGGTGAGCTCTGGAGCCCGGGATTTTTTCAAGTGGACCTCGCGAACGACGGGACCGCGACCCTGATTGGCTCGACCGAGCCTTGGGACATCATTGATGTCCTGAGCCCGTCGGAAGTGCTGGCCTCAGAACACGAACGACGCGCCCGTCTCCTTGAAGACGCGGACCCCGAAGCGCAGGAGGGCGTGGCCGCCGAATTGGTTTTCGCGAGCGATCAATTCGTCATTACTCCGGCGGGCCGCGCCCAGGAAGCAGCCCGCGCCCACGCCTCAGGCGACGAAGTTCGCACCGTAATCGCGGGCTACCATTGGTTCACTGATTGGGGACGCGACACGATGATCAGTCTGGAGGGATTGACGCTGGTCACGGGGCGATCGCTTGAAGCGGGCTACATCTTGCGAACGTTCGCCCATTACGTGCGCGATGGATTGATCCCGAACATGTTTCCCGACCGGCAAAAGGAAGGGTTGTATCACACGGCGGACGCGACGCTTTGGTTCTTTCACGCGCTCGGGCGTTACCTGAAAAAAGCGGAGGATGGCATCACCCTGAGGCTCCTCCTGCCGATCCTCGTGGACATCGCCGAGCATCACCTGCGCGGGACCAAATTTAATATCCACGTCGATCCGGAGGACGGTTTGCTTGCGCAGGGCCAGGAGGGTTACCAGCTCACCTGGATGGATGCGAAGATGGGCGATTGGGTAGTGACACCGCGCCGGGGGAAGGCCGTGGAGTTAAACGCCCTCTGGTTCAATGCCCTGAAGCTGCTGGAGGGATGGCTGCGAGAAAACGGCCAGAATGATGACGCCCAGAATTACGCGCAACACGCGGCCCGCGCCCGGGAGTCTTTCAACCGTCGCTTCTGGTTTGAGGAAGGCGGCTACCTTTACGACGTCGTGGACGTGGACGGCGGGAACACGAGCGATTCGGCCTGCCGGCCTAACCAATTGTTCGCGATCGCGCTCGACCATCCGATCCTGGACGAGTCCCGCTGGGAGTCGGTGGTCGATATTGCCGAGCGAGAATTACTCACCCCGGTCGGGCTGCGTTCGCTCTCGCCCAAACATCCGGATTACAAGCCGATTTATGGCGGCGATCTTCGGTCCCGGGACGGCGCCTATCATCAGGGCACGGTTTGGGCATGGCTGATTGGGCCTTTCGTCGACGCCTGGTTGAAAGTGCACCCGCAGGACCGGTCCGCGGCCCGGAAATTTCTCGAGCGCTTTCCCGAAAGCATGAACGAAAACGGGATCGGGACGATCAGCGAAGTCTTCGATGCCCGTGAACCACACACCGCCGGCGGCTGCATCGCGCAAGCCTGGAGCGTGGCGGAGGTCCTGCGCTGCTGGGTCAAGACGGCCTAGGAGGACTGGCCGAACAGGCCACCCAGCTTGCCCTTGAGAAGCTCGCCCGCTTCGGCCTCAAGGGCTCCCAGAGTTCCTTCTGCTCCACCGGTCATCAAGGTGTCGAGATGAGAGGCAATCGGCGGCGGCAGCTTGGTTTTCAAAAAATCCATGATGGCGACAACGGCTTTTTGGGAGTCTTCCTGACTCAGGCCCGTTTTCTGGGCGACAAGGTTAACAAGTTCGTTCATTAGCACCACCCTGCCAGATCAGCCGGGAATTGACCACACCGTAGTTTCAAAGGAACCGGGCTGATTTGCGCCCATTCCCCGCCCCGGCTTCGAACTAATCTTGATGCCTGAGACCGTCGTCGAGTTAACCCAGAAGACCGAGGTGCGCGAAGCGCTCGCCCAAACCGGGGGCAAACCGAAGATCAAGGCCCAGACTACGGACAAATTCTGGTTCGGCACCCATGTCTTCGTGCTGCTCGGGAGCGCGGCGATCTGGCTGTTGCTCGGCTGGAAACTGATTCCGCTCCCCCAAACCCAGATCGACCTGCTCCAGCGCGCAATCCGGGCCACCGTCTTCATTGTTGTCGTCCTGGCGATCGCGAAGGCGATCTCGGTTTACGCGATCGGTCGAATCACGGATGCCTCCACTTGTTTCACCCTGCGCCGCATTCTTCACCTCGTCGTTGGCATCGTCATCGTCCTGATCGGTCTTTCGATTTTCTTTGCGAACTGGTATACGGCCCTGATTTCCGTCGGAGTTATTTCGGTCATCGTCGGCCTTTCCGTCCAGACACCGATGTCGAGTTTCATCGGCTGGATTTACATCCTGGTGCGCCGGCCTTATCGCGTGGGGGACCGGATCAAAATCGGCGACGCCACCGGAGACGTGATCGATGTGAGCTACATCGACACAACCTTGTGGGAATTCGGTGGCTCATTCCTCTCGACCGATCATCCCAGCGGCCGCGTCATCAAATTTCCGAATGCGAAGGTGCTCAGCGAAATGGTCTACAATTATTCCTGGCCGCTGTTCCCCTATATTTGGAACGAGATCAAATTCCAGATTGCCTATCAGAGCGATTTGCAATTCGTCGCGAGCACAATGGAGCGCATCGTTGAGGAAGAGATCGGCGAAGAGATGGAGGATCGGATCACGGTCTATCGCGATCTCCTGGCCAAGACACCGGTGAACGAACTCGAAGTGCGCGCACATCCGCGCGTTTTCTTCCGGGTGGATGAAGTGACGTGGGTCGATGCCATCGTGCGTTACGTTGTTCCGCCCCGCGAAGCAGGCGCGGTCAAGACCCGACTTATTCCGAAATTGCTCGCGGCCCTGAACGCCGAGCCGGACAAGGTAATGTTCCCCGCCGGCGCCAATCGCTAAGGTCACGTTTGCTTGCGTCGCAATTACAGCCGATTACTTCGCCGATGTATTTCCGAGTTCTCGTTCTAGTGTTCGCGTTTGCGGCCCTCGCCGCGAAGCCGGTGGTTAAAAAAGCGGAGCCGGCCGGGCCGCAATCTTCCCCGAAACCAAAGGCCGCAGTCGAGAAATCAATCCCGATCGCGCTCCCGAATTACGATGAGGAAACCAGCGTAAAGCTTCAAATTTTTCTCGATAACAATGACTTCGGTCCCGGCAAAATCGATGGGAGGATGGGTGAGTTTTTTGGGAAAGCTCTCGTCCATTACAAGCGCGCCCATGGCATGGCCGAGAACGGTTCGGTCGACGCATCGCTGCTCGATCAGGTCCCCGAAACGTATACGACTTTCACCATCCCGCCCGAAGCGTTGAACTTTGTCGGGGCGACCGCGAGCAAACCGGCCGAGCAGGCGAAACTGAAGCGGCTGAATTATGGGTCCCTCCTCGAACTGGTCGCGGAGCGTTATCATTCCGCGGAGGATTTTCTCAAGAAAATCAATCCGGGAATGAAGCTCGAGAATTTGAAACCAGGGGACACGGTGAAAGTGCCAAATGTCCTCCCTTTCAAGATCGAAGATTTGCATGAAGGCTTCGCTGAAAAGAACCCTGCGTTTGCCAATCGAAAGATATATATCGACACGAAAGACCGCTTTCTCCTCATTTACGACGACAAGCAGCTCGTGGCGGAGTTTCCGATTACGCCCGGCTCCACTACGCTGCCCGCTCCGATGGGTCTGTGGAAAATTCTCGGGATCGCGACGCTTCCTGTTTTTCGGCACGACGAAGGCGTCCTCCAGCACGGGCAAAAGTCGGACGTGTTCTACAATCTGCCCCCTGGACCCAACAATCCGGTCGGGATTGTCTGGATCGGGCTGAACAAACCGCACGTCGGCATTCACGGCACGAATAACCCCGAGACCATCGGCCGCGCCGGCAGCCATGGCTGCATTCGCACCGCAAACTGGGACGCCGCGCGGGTGAAAGAGCTGGTCACGGTGGGCAACTCGGTTTCGATCTTCCGGTAATCGGATACCCTGTTATCCCGAGCGTAGTCGAGGGATCCCGCTGCCGGCCGAGCGATGCTCTCGGGTCCCTCGACTGTGCCTCGCTCCGCTCGGGGTGACAGGACGTTCGAGCGCTGTCCCTAAGATTTTTCGCGCGGATTCGCCTCCTCGTGCGTCTAGGCTGGTGGATAGACGAAAATGGATTCATCCGAATACGCAATTTACCGAGCCGCCATCCAGGGGGATCGCGACGCTTTCGAAATGGTGATCCGCGGCTCAAGCCGCAATCTTTTCGCCATCGCCTACGGGATTTTGCAGAACCGCGAGGAAGCGGAGGACGTCGTCCAGGACACTTTCGTGAAGGCCTGGAAATCGCGCTGGCGGGTGCGCGATTCGGACAAAGTCCCGGCGTGGCTTTCGACCATTGCGCGGCATCGCGCCCGCGACCTTGCCAGGAAGCGGCGCCCGGAGCCGTTGCCGGAAGAATTTGAAGCAGGTGAGGTGGTTGAGTTCGAAAGTGCGGGCCAAAAAGCGGACCTCGATGGCGAGGTCCGCTCGGCTCTGGCGCAGCTCCCGGAGCTGCACCGAGTGGCGCTCACCCTCCGATATTTCGAGAACCTCGATTACGGGACCATCGAGAAAACGCTCGGCCTGACGAACGGCGCGTTACGCGGAATTCTCGGCCGGGCTCTCGGGCTCATGCGAAAAAAGTTGAAACCGGCTCTGGCCCCAACCGGATAATCATATGACGACGACCCACGAACAAATTGACGCACTGCTGGCGGCCGACCTCCTCGACGAGCTGACCGCTGCCGAGCGCGACGAATTCCACGCCCACCTGGTCGAGTGCGCGGAATGTCGCCAGGCTTTTCAGGAAGGAAAAAATATGAACAAAATTCTTAGCGACACGATGGCTGACAAAAAGGCAGACGCTGGTTTCGAGCAGCGCATGGTCTCCCGCTTTCGCGATCGTGTTCCAAGACGAGCAGGGCTCATCAGCCTGGTTGCAGGCCTTCTGCGGGTCCGCGCGGTCCAGTTGACGGCGGCCGCCGCGATCCTGCTGGCTCTCGCGCAGATGGGAAGAATGATCACGGGCGAATCCGCGAGTCCGAAACTGCGCCGCGAGGATGCAGTGACGATGTTGGAAAATCCAAGTGGCGTCGAAAAGCCCGGGGCCACTCGGGATGCAGGAGTATTTAACAGGACGAATGCCCGATTAACAACCCTGAGTCCGGTAACCCAAAATGCTGCGCCTCCGGTTCCGCCGCCGCCGCGGGAGGCCGTGACTTCAACTGTGCCAAAGCCTCAGACAGAACTGGCCGGCGGTTTG
>JBBRMO010000072.1:0-8398 GCA_038230815.1 Chthoniobacterales bacterium | reverse complement strand
GCGGCTTTCGTTGAAGCGGAAATTAACTACCGGCGCCGTGATCTTTCCGTTTTCAATTAAGAACAGCCCGTCCCGGGTGAGCCCGGTGGCTTGGGCGGTCTGCGGGTTCACCGGGCGAATGTAAAAAAAGTGCGTCACCAGCAGCCCGCGCTCTACCGAAGCGATGAGTTCAGGCAGCTCTTTTTCACCTCCCTCCAGCACCAAATGCGAGGGAAGCGGGGTAACAGGTTTGCCCGCTTTGCCGGCCCAGTAGCGATCGTAAAAAAAATTCTTCAAAACGCCGTTTTCGATCCAGGGGATGCGCTCAGCAGGCATTTCGGCGCTATTGCCGTTCTGAAACAGGGGTCTCTGCCAGGGCAGAGCGGAGTATAGCCGATGGAACGGATCGGTGCGTAGAGAGATAAACTCCGGGAACAACTTTTCGCCGATCGACGTTCCGCCGCCTTTTTTGCTGAAAAAGCTCCGGCCTTCCTCCGCAGCGCGGGCCAGCAGGTGAGTGAAAATGAACGGCGTCACCAGGTCGCTGACGGCGGTGGGCTCCAGCACAACCGTGTACTTTCCCGGATCGAGGCGTTTTGGCCCGTTCCAGCGAAGACACTTGTCGATTGCGATTTTGGCGATTTCCGCGCCGTCGATCTCTTCGATGCGCACCGCCGGTTGCGAGGCCCATCCGGAACTGGCGCCGGCGGAATTACGGACCGTAGCCGAAAGGCCGGCGTTCGCAATTCGTCCATAACCGAAATTTCCACGCTTGTTGGCGATCGCCGAGGTTTCCGCCGTGCGCTCGAAAAATCCCGCCGCTATGAGACTCTTGGATTTGGCGGCCTCAACGATGGCGCGAATTTGTGGGATCATCACCCGGTTCCGAGCTATCGCCGTGGTCTCGGGATAATTTTCGATCGCGGGGTATTTCTGCGGCTCGAGGGACGGCATCGCCTCAGGGTCGGGCGGTGAAATCGTGGCCAACTTTTCGGTGAGCCGCACGGCCTCGCGCAGCGCACGATAGTCAAATTCGTCTACAGTCGTGCTGCCACTCTTTCCGTCCCGCGTGGAAGTAATGGAAACGAACTGCGCCACCGTGAATCCCGACGTCGTGATGCCGTTCGCGGCGAAGCGGATAAAAGCCCGCTCGGAGCTGGTCACCCGAACATCGCACTCCGGAAATCCGGAATAGGATAAAAGCTTTTCCGTGAGTTTTTTGGCCTGTTCTCTGGTAAGCACTCGGTTGACTCAGGTCACTGCTTCTAATCGGTCTGGATCACGTTCACCTGCCGAAAGCGCGCCGGTGAGCACCCATGACTTACGGAATTTGATTGCGGCGGTTCGCCCTTGCCGTCGTTGGCGGCGCCCCACTGCTGCCAGTAACTGGGTCCGGCGATCAGGTCGCACGATTGCCAGAAATCGGTGGTCCGGGACTGGTAGGCGACTCGTCCGACCATCCCCTGTTTTTTTCCACCCTTTATGGCCCAGAAGGCGTCGCCTCCAAACTGGAACTTGTACCGCTGCTGATCGATCGAGAAGCTGCCATCCCCATCGATCAGGATGCCCTCGTCAACGCCCGATCTAAGATCGTCAAGCGTAGTCTCCGGCCGGCCCGGCTCAAGCCAGACGTTGGGCATTCGCTGGAACGGAACGCTGGACCAGTTGTCGGCATAGCAGCAGCCGCGCGATTCTTTTTCACCAATGAGCGGAGCCTGTTCGCGCGTGGTCTGGTAATGCTTGAAGATACCCTTTTCAATGATTGGGAACTTGGTGGCCTTCACGCCATCGTCGTCGTAGCCGGTCGTTGCGAGGCCGCGCTCGTTGGTGCGATCGCCCCAGACATTGACGATCTCGCTGCCGATCCGGTGTTTGCCTATCTTATCCGTCGTGAGGAAGCTAGTGCCGGCGTAATTCGCTTCATAGCCGAGGGCGCGATCGAGCTCCGTGGAATGGCCGATGCTCTCATGGATGGTGAGCCAGAGATGGCTCGGCAGTAGAACGAGATCCTTCTTGCCAGGTGTGATCGCGGGCGCGTTGAGGTGTTCAACCACCTCCTCGCGGATTCGCCGGGCGTTTTCGAGGAGGTTCATAACGGGAACGTATTCGTACCCTGCCGTTACCTGCTGCGGTTGATAGCGGCGTGACTTCGAGAGAGCGCGTTTAGCGTCCACCGCGGTGCCGTTCACCTCGCCGAAGGTTTGCAGATTGAGTTGTTGGATGGAGGATCCGGCGGAAGACGCAAAGTACTTGTCCTCGGAACGAAAGAATAGATTGCATCCACTTGAAAAGACGCCTTTTCCCTTCTGAACCTCGGCGGCCGCGGCGCGGATCAGTTGGAGCTTTTCTTCCACCCCGATGGCGAAGGGGTCGCGCTCGTGCGGTGTTTGCCAGCGGGCGTGGTATGCGGGAACAGGCGCCAGTTCAATGGGACGCGATTTCAGCGCGGCGTTAGCCTTGGCCACGCTTACCGCCTCCCCGGCGATCCGGATAATTTCTTCGTTGGTGACGAAGGGCGAAGCGGCGAAGCCCCATGCGCCATCGGCGATAACTCGCACGCCGAAGCCGAACGACCCTCTATCGGAGACGGCCGGTACCTCTAGAATTTTTCCTGTGCCACGCTCGGGATTCAGGCGAACAGCCAGCGACTGCGTGCGATAGCGAATGATCCGGATATCCGCGTAGGTGGCTTTCAGCTTTTTCGCCGCGTCGAGCGCGATTGCGCCGAAGCCCTCCAATTCACGATTGGGCTTGGTGGAACCGGCATCGGCGGCAAACAGGCGGCTCGCCAACGCCATCGCCGTGCTCGATTCCAAAAACGCGCGCCTCGTGAGCATTCCGTGCCTCCTCCTCGGGATTTTCAATTATACAGACATATACTGGACTCCAATTTTATGGCCGCGTTGAGAGTTCCCGCGAGAGCGATTACAGGCGGCGCCGTTCCCGATCAAAATAGATGTTCCAGATCGCACGCTTCGCTGTCTTACTGAATGTGAAGTTCGCGATTTCCTATACTTCAGTCAATGGAGCAGCTCACCGACGAGGAATTGGTGCGGGCCTATCGGGAACGTGGCGGCTCCCCCAAAGGCGATGCCTGGTTGAACGAGCTGATCCAACGCTACCACTCGCGCGTGGCTCTTTGGTGTTTCCGCTTGACGGGGGATCGCGAGGCTGCGGCGGATCTGGCTCAGGAGGTTTTCCTCAAGGTCTTTCGCAATCTCGATTCCTTCAGGGGCGACGCGAAGTTCTCGACCTGGCTGTACTCGATCACCCGCAATCACTGCTTCAACGAGTTGAAATCGCGCTCTACTCGACCGGAAAACACCGGGGATCCGATCCTGTTCGATCTTCCCGACGGGGCGGAAGGAATCCATTCCTCCCTGGAGCGGGAGGGCGCCTCCCATTTGTTACGCGAGTTGCTGGCGGCAAGCGCGCTCGATGCTACCGAAACTCAGGTGATGACGATGCATTTCGCGGAAGAGCTTCCGTTAGACGCAATCACGCGCCTTTTGAAGCTGAACAATGCCAGCGGCGCGAAAGCATATATCGTAAGCGCCAAAAGAAAGCTCAACCGCGCAGTCCAGCGGCTGAAGATTCGTCCGGGGAGGTTCGGAACGTCATGGGAGAGGTGAGATAAGATGTCCGATTTTCCACTGGACGAGCGCTCGATTCTGAAGCAGGCGTTCTCGGCAACGCCGGGATGTCTCTCGCTCGAACACCTGCGGAGTTACGTCGAGACGGGGCCCACGCCCGGTTCGCATGTCGAGACGTGCCCCCACTGCCAGGCCGAGATCCGGCTGATGCGGGAATTTCTGCAATCCGAGCCCAGCAGTGAGGAGTCTCTGCCGGTCCAATGGATCGCGGCGGAGTTGAAGCGACGCGAACAGCCGATCGCTCCCCGCAAGCGATTCCTCCTGGGATCGTGGTTGCCGGATTTGCGCGCGATCTCGCTGTTGGCGGCCTCGCTCCTCGTCACGCTCGGCGGCGCATTTTACCTGCAACATCAGAAGGATCCTCGCTTGCCCCGGGATTACCGAGCGGGAGACGATATCATGAGATCGGGCCTTGTGGCTACAATGCCCGCGGGTGAATTTGTCCATGCTCCGGCCGAATTTACCTGGGAAGCCGCTCCTGGCGCGGCCCGCTACGTAGTGCATCTGATGGAAGTGGATCACAACGAAATTTGGAACACCGAATCCACGTTGACCCGTGTCAAAATGCCGCCTCCCCTCGGCGCTACTCTTGCTCCTGGCCGCAGCTTTTTGTGGCAGGTGGACGCGTTCAACGGCGCCGGTCGAAAAATCGGCTCGTCGAATTTACAAAAGTTTCACATCTCGGCGAACAGTGCCGTCCGATAATAAGATTTTAAGCAGTTTACTCCGGGAACCCTATGAAATCTCCATACGTATTTCTATTTCTTGTAATCTCTTTTTCGGCGGCATCGCTGTTTGCTCAACCCGCTCCCGTTACCGTACGGCTTTCGAGCGAAACAGCGCCCCCGGGCGGTATCGCTCAGGTTAAGGTCCTTCTCACAGCGCCTAAACCGATCACGACCGGCGACGTATCGATGGATTTTTCGTCCGGCGAGTTCGACTCAATTTCGGGCATTGCATTATTTAGCGCTAGCGGCGATGTCGGAGGCGCGGCTGTCATAACCGGACGTCGGGTGAACGTACGGTTCACCTCCCCTCAGGGCACATTCGGAACAAGCCTGGATTATCCATTGATGACATTCGCGATGCATATCAGCCCAAACGCCCTCCGTGGGTCCCATGTGAACCTCACGCTTGACGCCGCGTCGTGGATCGCGGATCTCTACGGAGCCCTGACGCCGATCGAGATCAAACCGTCGACGGTGACAGTCGGTGGAACCGTCAACATTAGCAACGTTGTGCCGGGAGGGGGGTTCGCGCCCGCCGGCACGGTTTTGAGCGTGCGCGGAATGGGCTTCGGCCCTAACACGAAAGTCAGTCTCGGCGAACTGGGGATCTCCTCCCTGCGCGTCATTGGGCCAAACGAATTGCAGATAAGTACAAAGTCTTCGGGAACGCTGGATGGCGCCATGTTGCAGGTTCAGAATCCCGATAAGTCGATGGACACCTACTATTCGTATTTGCGAGGCGTGCCGGTTGGTTCGAGCGCCACGCCTCTTCTTGCCGCGACAGTACCCTTGTTCTCGACAAAGACGAGCGCGGCCGCTCCGCTCCCGGTGTCCGTCGGCGACGATAGCAACAGCTTCACCGCGATTGCACTTCAGAATCCGAACCCGATAGATGTGACTGTCACCGTGGGAGATCGTCAGGTGACTCTCCGTCCAGGCGAGCGGATTTCGAGAACATTAGCGGAATTGCTCGGCGCCCCTTCCTCGGTAGGAACTGCTGTGCAGATCACCGCTTCCCAACCGATCCAGATGCTCGGTTTGATCGGGGACACCTTACAGGGCGTAGTTAACCCCGTTAGCCTTTTCTGATCGAAGCCTTTTTCTGATCGCGGGCTTTTCTGAAAGAAGCCGCGGCGAAGGTTGCCAGGAGACCGGCCAGGAGCAGCGCTCCGGAGCCGATTGCGATTTCGCTCCACGAGATAACTCGCGGAATCGGCGTTTCTCCTTCCCCGTTGAGAACGAAGGACGCCCAATAACGCGGCTGAGCCAGATCGGACCCCGACCGCAGGAATTTCAACTTCGCATTGCGTAGAGCGTCAGCCTTGGTTTGACCTTTGGCGAGCCCATGATAGAACTGCTTCATGAATTCCGCCGTGGGTCGATCGGCTACTCGCCACAAGGTAGTAACGGCGGCTCCGGCGCCCGCTGCCAGAAACGCCCGGCTGAAACTCTGGACGCCTTCTCCTACAACCAACCGCCCGCCTTCGGTGTCACAAGCGGAGACGGTCACAAGGTCTACCCCTTTCAGGTTCAGCTTCTGAATGTCGCGCCAAAACAGATAATCCGAGGACGAAGAGCCGTTCTCCGGGCTGAAAAGTATGCGGGAGCGGCCGGGGTCGTCACGATCCGCCACGGCGTGCGTGCTGAAGTGCAGCAACGGAGCTGCGCGAACGTACTTCTTGAGATTGTCCGCGCCTGAGTGAATCCGCGCGGTTCCTGCGAGCTCACCGGCAATCGATCGCAGTTCTTCGAGCGAGTTTGGCAAGCGCGCCCATTGTTCATCGTCCGGCAGCACATTTCCGTTCACGATCGGATCGCCGAACGCCAGCAGTTCCTCGCGCCACGGCGCAAGCGGGATCCGGTTTTGAACGTAACCGGGAACAGCCATGCCGGCTGCCGGCAGGTACGACACGCTGGCTCTTTCAATCAGCAGCCGGTCGCCAACTTTCTGAGACTCGAACGCAACGCTTTGCAGGACCCCGTCCGGAATCACGATGACGTGACGGACATCGGATTTTGTCAGAGCGTCGATTCCCGTGAGAAACTCGCTCTCGGAAGGCATTGGCCGGCTTATCACGCCCGCGCCTCCGCGCCCGATCCAGATTACCGCCATGCGCCCCGCCCCAACCCAGAAATCGAGCAGCACGGTGTGTTCCCGCAATCGGGATTGCAATTCGGCGATATCCGGTGGCGCGCTTTGAGCCGGAAGCATCTCGCGGAAATTGCGTGAGCGCGCCTGCTCGATCAGCGCAAAAATGCGATCGGCGGAAGGCTTCGCACTATCCAGCAGCAGTGAGATCGCGGCATCGTACACCTCACGCTTGCCCGCGAGAAATTCGCTTTTGAGCGAATTGGCGCCAAGGTTGGATCGAACCTTCTCGATCTCTCCAATTGCAGCGTTCAGATAGCCGAACGCCGCTGTCTTATTGCCCTCTCGCGCGAGAACCTTTCCAAGACCATACAGCGCTCGCCAGCGCTCCTCTTGCGTATTTATTCTCGCGGATAGCGTCAAGGCATTTTCAAACTCGGACCGCGCTCGATCCATCCCGTTCATGCGATAGAAAGTCTGCCCCCGGAACAGGTGCGCCTGAACGATCTCCCGTTTGTTCGACGTCTTGTTCGCAAGCTCACCCGCTTCCGTGAAAGCTCGAAGCGCGCCTCCAAGATCATTCAGATCGATTGCCAACGCGATTCCAATGTTCTGGAGAACTCCGATCTCGCCGTCCGCGTGCGCTTCCCGGGTAAAGAGCCGCTGTGCCACGCGGTAGTTCTCGATCGCCTTCACCGGATCGCCTAAACGACGATAGAGCGTACCGAGATTCGAGAGGAGTTGAGCTTGTTCGGCCGGGGACAGCGCCGATGAATCGGTCCGAAGACGCCGGTACAGGTCCAACGCGTGTTCGTTCTGACCCAATTGTTCATAGAGCGTCGCCAGGTTCACGAGGGTGAGTTGGCGGCGGCGCGGCGCCCACGATTCATCGCGCCGACGTTCGACGACATCGAGAGCCTTCCGATACCGGCGCAGAGCTTCCAGGTACTCGCCCTTGAAAAAGTACACGTTTCCGGTATTGTTCAGCCGCGCGACTTCCGCATTCCCGTCCTTGAGAGTGCGGTGGATTTCGAGCGACTGTTCGAAGTTTACGAGGGCCGCATCGTAATCGCCGCGATAGAGCAGAGCCGATCCGAGAGTATTTAATGCGAGCCCCGCATTCGCGAGGTCTCCGGCCTTTCTGAGCAGCGGAACGGCCGAAGCAGCCCGATCCGCACTCCGTTGATAATCGCCCAACGCGAGCGCGACTTGACTATCTTCCAGCAGGATTTGCGCACGTACCGCGTCCCGCAATGATTCGTCTCGCGACAGGATCGATTCATAGGTCTTAAGCGCCTCGGCCAGCGATCCCTTCTTTCTCAATTCCCGAGCTGACTTGAGCTGCTGCTCGTCACTCGCGTTCAATAGACCGCAAGCGGCGATAACAAGGATGGCCGGA
Source organism: Chthoniobacterales bacterium (assembly GCA_038230815.1). Classification (GTDB taxonomy): domain Bacteria; phylum Verrucomicrobiota; class Verrucomicrobiia; order Chthoniobacterales; family UBA10450; genus AV80. The sequence continues at coordinate 550 of JBBRMO010000072.1, read as the reverse complement.
AACCGGTGGGCCAGATGGCGCAATGCGAAACCTTCTCTTCATTAGACATCGTGAAAGTGGAAAAAATTCTGTTCCGTATACGTTCCCACTCTGTCCTACATGTGAGGCGACGTTTCAAAGCCTACACTTCTCAATCACCTTGGAGACAAAATGAGTCTTATACGATGGGAGGCCGCACTTGCGGTCGCACTGGCGGCGCTCCCCGTTTTTGCACAACAATTTAATTCGAACGATGTTACTCCTCCCGGAAGCACCTCGGCGAAATTGAACGGCACGTCAAGCGGGAAGCAGGTAGGAGGAGGCAATAACGGCCACGCCCTGCTAATCGGCGCGAACGCGCTCTCCGCGATCGACCTTAACCCACTCGGTTATTACAGTTCCATGGCGACGGCGATGGACGATCTGCAGCAATGCGGATACGGGTCCGCTCCGCTTGGGGGCATTCATGCATTGGTGTGGTCGGGCTCGGCTGCATCCTCCGTCGATCTGCAACCGAGTGGCTACAATTTCTCTTATTGCACGGGCGTTTACCAGGGCCAACAGGTTGGCT
>JBBRMO010000071.1:0-8423 GCA_038230815.1 Chthoniobacterales bacterium | reverse complement strand
GTGCGCTTGTCTGGTGGGCCGCGTTGATGATAGCGGCGACGATCTGGGTAGTTGGCGGAAGCTACCTGCTGACGTGGCCGTTGTTTTTTGTCCTCCTTGGGCTGAGTTTTGAATTTGTCCGGCAGGATAAAAACGCTCGCCCTGCGGTAAGCCTTGCCATCGCTTCGCTCTGCGCGGTTCCCGGAATTCTGCTGATCGTGCCGCTCTTCCATCTGGTTCTTGTTGCCATGGCATTTGCCTTGGCGCCCGCCCTCGTTCTCGTCCTCGTGTTGTTGGCGGCCCTGCTCATTCCACTTCTCCGCAGTTCGATGGCTGGGAACCGATGGACGTTTCCTGGAATTATTGCGGTAACTGCCGTCCTTTTTTTTATCCTGGCCGGCACAGGTTCTGGGTTCGACAGGGAGCACCGCCAGTCGAACCATGTTCTATATGTCCTGGACGTCGCGACGCAGCGCGCTCTCTGGATCAGTGCCGACGCCCGACCCGACGAGTGGACAGAGCAGTTTTTTGGCAAACAACCGGAAGGCGGCCCGCTGGCGGATCCATTCCCGCTGGGCCGGCGAGTTTATCTGCAAGCGCCAGCTCCGGTCGCGCCGTTCAGGCCTCCGGAAGCACAGGTGCTGGAGGATATAACCGTGAATGGGATCCGACATTTGCGTCTTCATCTCGCCTCGCCGCGCGGCGCGGAACGCATGAGCGTCCAAATTAGCGCCGAAATTCTTAGCGCAACAATCAACGGAAAACCTATCGCATCAGCAACCGGCGTTAAGGAGCTGGAAAAGAAGTGGAGCTTGCTTTATCTGGCGCTGCCAAAAGAGGGGATCGAGTTGGTAATTGAGACGAGATCGACTCCACCCATTGCCATGCGATTGGTGGATGAAAGCTACGGATTGCCTTCGCTCGATGGCGCGCCGCTCAAGGACCGACCTTCGCACATGATGCCGGCGCCGTTTTTCCGCAGTGACTTCAGTCTCGTCAGCCAGAGCTATTCGTTTTAATGGACGCGATTTGCGAAGCGGCGCCAGAAGAGCAAGCGCAGGGCGAAAGGAGAGTTAGAGCAGCGCGAGTGCTTTGCCTTCGCGATGCTTCACCTGGTCCATGGTGCATTGCCGGGGCAATTTATCGGGCCGGTAGCGAATGATTTTTGTGCCGTGGCGAAAACGGCCGCCGGTGAAGTGATCGTAGGTGACCTCGACGACAATCCTGGGATCCACGGGTTCCCACTCGCCGGTTCGTTCGGTGCTCCATCGGCTCGGGCCCCCGGGCGCATTACCGGTAAATCCAACTTTTTGCTTCAAGGCCTCAAATTTCTTCGTCAACGCAGAACGCTCACTCACTTTGAAAGCAGAGGTGAAACCGACGTGATCGAGCAAACCGTCTTCGCCGTACAACCCGAGGAGAAGCGAGCCCACCAGGCGAGAGCCGCTCGCATAACGAAAACCACCCACCACGCACTCGGCGCTCCGGATTTGTTTCACCTTCACCATCGCAGTCCGTTCGCCCGAGGCGTAAGTCGCGTCGAGCTGCTTGGCGATCACGCCATCCAGATTGCCTCCCACTTTGTCGAACCATCTCTTGGCTTTCGCGAGATCGGTCGTTGCGGGTGACAAGCGGATCCGTCCTTTGCCTTTCAAATTCTTTCGAGCGAACGCTTCGAGTTGTTGGCGTCGATCGCGCAGGGGCAGGCCAAGAAGCGATTTGCCGGTGGTGTCCGCGAGAAGATCGAACACGATCAGTAAAGCCGGATGCGTCGCGGCGAGTTTTTGCACACGGCTCGCGGCGGGATGCAGACGCAGCTGCAATTCATCGAACGAAAGGACGCCGTCGACCGGAATCGCGAGCTCGCCATCAACCACAAAACGTTTCGCGGCGATTTGCCGCAGTTGGTCGACGACATCGGGAAAGTAGCGGGCCAGGGGCTGGCCGGCTTTCGATTGCAGAAACACCTTCGCTCCATCACGAAACGCGATGCAACGGAAGCCGTCCCATTTCGGTTCGTACTGCCAGGTATCCCCGACCGGAATTTCGTCGACGGACCGCGCTTCCATGGGCGGCAGAGGTGGTTTGAAATCAAGTGGCATACATCAATAGCGCAGTCATCCCGAGCGGAGCGAAGCGAAGTCGAGGGACCCCGTGGAACCACTTGCAGTCGCGGCCGGCGTCTCGATTGGCCCCGGGATTTTTCGACTTCGCTCCGCTCAGGATGACATCAAATCGAAGCGCACGGCCAAAATTCATTTCGTATATCTTCGCGGCTCGAGCTTTGGCGGCCGCCTTCCTTTTCGCACGGCGCCCGCAACCGGGATGTAGTTGAGTTCACATCGATCGACTGCAGAGCGGAGCAAAAGTCCGCCGCGGCTCATGTCCCCACGACCCACGAAATCGGCAGGAAAACAGAGCCGTTGCCCGAAATGGTCGAGAAGCACGTCGACGTATTTGGCGGTCGCGATACTGCCGAGCAAAACAACTTCGCCTTCTGGCGGGAGCTGTTTTGCGAGCCGTTTCGCGTCGCGCTCAAGCGGAACCCGATAACGTGGGTTCATTTCGTCGATCTCAACCCCGGCGAATTCCTGCAGGTCAGCCAGCCCGATCGCCGTCGCTGCCGGAACCAATCCACGCGTCGGGGTGATGACGAGAACGCTTGATCGTCTCCGCCGTGGCGCCACGAACGCGTTCGCATAAGCGAGCTTGCCCCGGAAATAAAGCCCGCTCAGAAACGTGAATACTTCCCCAAGAGTCGGCGGTTTTTCGCTCTTTAACCGGCGGGCCAGATCGAATTGAGCGCGTTCACTCATGATGAGCCGGGCGCGCTGCCCGCCGGCATAAGCAGGGGAAAGAAGAAAGATACGATTCATCGGGCTCAGGAAGCAAAAATCATTTCGCCGATGAATCAACCGCTGTCCGCCGCGTCTTGCTTCGCGCGTCGACAGAGCAGCGCGACTCCAGCCCTTGCTTTGAACTACTTTCCCGAGGACGCTTCGTTCCCGTGAAAATTTTCGTCGTCGGCAGCGGTGGCCGCGAACACGCACTCGCCTGGAAACTGAAGCAATCGGCGGCGATCGATCGTATCTTTTGCGCTCCCGGAAATGGCGGGACGGCGGAGATCGCCGAGAACGTGGCGATCATGGCGACCGATTTTTCCGCCCTGGCCCGCTTCACCAGGGAGAACCGCATCGGCCTCACCGTGATTGGCCCGGATGATCCGCTCGCTGCCGGCATCGTGGACATTTTTGAGGAGGAGGGCCTTCGAATTTTCGGACCGACGAAGTCAGCCGCGCGCCTCGAATCATCGAAGATTTTTGCCAAGGAGTTAATGCGGACGAAACGGATTCCAACCGCGCGCGCGGCAATCTTCGAAAAACAGGAAGCTGCTTTCGCGTTCCTAAAAGAGTCGCATTTTCCCATCGTGATCAAGGCAGACGGGCTTGCGCTGGGGAAGGGCGTGATCGTGGCCCAAAACATTCGGGAAGGACAGGCCGCCGTCGAGGCAATGATGAGCGAGCGGCGGTTTGGCGAAGCGGGCCGCCGCCTGCTGATTGAAGAATGCCTGACCGGCTCGGAGTGCTCGCTGCACGCGCTGGTGGACGGGAGGAATTTTCGCATGCTCGCGAGCGCGCGCGATCACAAGCGCGCCTTCGACGGCGATAACGGTCCCAACACGGGTGGCATGGGAGCATTCAGCCCGGCAAATAACTTTGGAGGCGAATTGGGCGCGCAATTCGACAACGATGTCATGCAACCTCTGCTCGACGGGTTACGCGAGGGCGGGGTCCCGTTTCGGGGTCTGCTTTTCCCAGGCCTGATGATCACGGCGGACGGCCCGCGCGTCCTCGAATTCAACTGCCGCTTTGGCGACCCGGAAACGCAGGCGATCCTGCCCCGATTGAAATCCGATTTGCTTCCGCTCCTCGAGGCGACGATCGACGGCACCCTGGACGGTGTGACCATCGAATGGGACCCGCGCCCGGCCGTGACGGTGGTGATGGCTTCCGGGGGCTATCCCGAAAAATATGAAGTAGGCAAACCGATTTCAGGCCTGGAGGCTGCTGCCTCGGTAGACGTGCAAATTTTTCACGCGGGCACGCGCCGGGAAAACGCGGCGATCGTCACCAGTGGCGGACGCGTTCTCGCCGTGACGGCGCTCGGCGAAACCGTCGCAGAGGCCCGCACTCGTGCCTACGAGGCTGTTTCGAAGATCCATTTCGAGGGTTGTCATTACCGACGGGATATTGCCCTGAGCGCCCTGGGCGGTAACGTCGGGATTCACTGATGTCGCCGCGTCTTTCATTTTTGATTCTCGCCCTGTTCGGTTGGAGCGCCGCGCTGAATGTGTCCGCGCAATCGCCCGCAAAGGCTTCCCCGTCGCCAGCTTCATCGGCCACGCCTGGGCCCTCGGCGACGCCCACGACCCGTGCTTTGATCGATTCGATGGATTCCGCCGACCTAAAGGAAGCGATCCAGTTGTTGAAGGACAATTACATCAAGCCAGAAACATTAAACGAAACGGAACTTAGTCGCGCGGCTTTCGAAGGAATTCTCACGCGGCTGGGACGCGGCGTGATCCTTCTCTCGAATGCCGCCGCCGAAACCTCCGAGCCGACTGCGCCCTTTTACAGCGAGGTCCTCGAGGGACATATCGCCTATCTCCGGCTCGGGGCCCTGAATCGTCCGAACCTCGAGGCCCTCGATGCCACCCTGCAAACTTTTGCCGCGAAGAAAATCGATGCCGTCGTGCTCGATTTTCGCGCCAGCCCGGCAACGAACGATTTCCCGCTCGCATCCGAGTTCGCCAAGCGATTTTGTCCGAAAGAAAAGCCGCTCTTTACCCTGCGCAAAACGACGGCGCGTCAGGAACGAACCTTCACTTCCGAGCGCGACCCATCCTTTCAGGGCCTGACTCTCATTCTCGCCGATGGCGACACGGCGGGCGCCGCCGAAGCGGTAGCAGGGGTAATTCGAATTTACGACAAAGCGCTCATCATCGGTCAACCGACCGCCGGGCAGGCCGTGGAGTATTCGGATTTGAAACTGCCGAGCGGCAAGGTGCTGCGGATCGCGGTCGGCGAGGCGATTTTACCCGAGGGCCATCCTCTTTTTCCGGGAGGCCTGAAGCCGGACGTGCCGGTGGAGATGGTGATCGCCGAGAAGCGGGAAATTTTTCAAGCCAGCCGCGAGAAGGGGATGACGCCGTTTGTGGTGGAGAATTCGCGCCCGCACTTGAACGAAGCCGCGCTGATCTCCGGAAGGAACCCGGAGTTGGAGGCGATGGAAGCGGCACAGCGGCGAAATCGCAGCCCGGAAAAGACCGGAGTCCATGACGCGGTTTTGCAGCGCGCTCTCGATCTGGTGACCTCGATCGGGATTTTTCAGAAGAGATAGGACGCGATGGGAGGGCCGCCGCACTGCGGCGGCCGCCTGGCAATTTGGCGATCCGCTCCCTCAACGGGCGGCGACTCCAGCGAGTTGGTCAGGTGGATCGAGCGCTCCGTCGCTCGATGTTCCTCATGGCGGCCCTGCCGCATTAATCGACTTAAGGTGGATCGAGCGCTCCGTCGCTCGATGTTCATCATGGCAGCCCTGCCGCATTAAACGGCATCGCGCGGCGGAGCGCGCGATCCACCTCATCGGACACCGCAGCGCGGCGGCCCTGCCAATTGGAAAATTTGCGGTGCGGGCTTAACATTCGTGCGGGTGAACCCGCTGGAAGAACGCATCGGCTACAAGTTTCGTAATTCGCTACTTCTGGCGGAAGCGCTCACTCATCCGAGTCTTCGCCACGAAACCCATCGGAGCTATTTCGATAACCAGCGCCTTGAATTCCTGGGCGACGCCGTCCTTCAACTCGTCGTGACGGAACATCTCTACGGATATTTTAGCGCCGAAGCGGAAGGGAAGCTGACGAAACTGCGAGCCCGTCTGGTTTCGCGCGAAGCGCTGGCGATTCACGCGGCTGAGATAGAGCTCGGAAAATATTTAATGATGGGCCGCGGCGAGGAGGCCAGTGGCGGACGGGTGCGGAATTCGACACTGGCCGATGCGTTTGAGGCGCTGGTCGGCGCGATCTACCTGGACAGCGATCTGGCTGCGGCGCGGCGCTTCATCCTGGAACAAGCCGCGACCGAGCTCGCGCAACTCGTGGAAGAGCCCGTCGACATCAATCCCAAAGGACAGCTCCAGGAATTGCTTCAGGCGATTTCCCCCCGCAGCCCTGTCTATGAAGTGATGTCGCAGGCCGGGCCGGAGCACCAAAAAACATTCGTCGTGCGAGCGGTTTGGGAGGGAGTCGAACTTGGGCAGGGGACGGGCCGGAGTAAGAAACAGGCGGAAACCGCCGCGGCCATCGAAGCCATGACGGAGAAACGCTGGAAAAAAATCTCCGTCACTGCACGGGGAGACTCTGTCGGGTCTTAGAATGCGGGAGGAGTCTTTGGGACCCTCCACATTCAGGATCCCTGCGGCGATTGATTGAGTGCTTGAATTGAGTCCCAGGCGAAATGCTGAGCGATCGCCGCGGTGACGAATTTCTTCGCGCGCCGGACCGCTCCTTCGAGCGGCAGGTTGTTCGCGAGGCCGGCGGCAATCGCCGCTGAATAAGTGCAACCGGTTCCATGCGTTGCAATCCCGCGAGAAAATGGCGCGGAAAATTCGATGACGCTGCCCCCCCCGAACAGCAGATCGATGGCATGATCGCCCGCCAGATGACCGCCTTTCAAAAGCACGGGGACTCGATATTTTTTCATCAAGGCTTCCCCAGCCCGGCGCATAGCTTGGAGATCACTGATCGATTCGCCGAGAAGGCGGCCGGCTTCCCCAAGGTTCGGCGTCAGCAGGGTTGCCAGGGGAAATAAATCACGCTCGTAACTCTCGATCGCGTCATCGCGCAAGAGCGGATCGCCACTGGTCGCAATCATGACAGGATCGATCACCAGCGGTATCGGAGTTTTGACCTTCGATCGATATTCTCGAAGAAGCTGAGCGACCTCGCTCACGATTTTCCGTGAGAACAGGAGCCCGGTCTTGATTGCTGCTACCGGGAAACCACGGAGAAGGACTTCGATTTGTTCGCGGACCAGCTCCGGGCTGACCGGTTCGATTTTGGAAACGAGCCCGGGCGTTTCCGCGACTACGCAGGTGACTGCGGTCACTCCGTAAACGCCAAGCGCGCTAAATGTTTTCAGATCGGCTTGAATGCCAGCGCCGGCGCTGCTGTCGGAACCGGCGATAGTGAGCGCGACCGGTATCATTGTTCCGTCTGGTCACGGACCCGGTCGCGGTGGTTTTCTTCGCCCTTGCGCCTCGATCGAGCGAGACGACTCAAGCTAACCGTCGGCGCCGATCGCCTCAACCGGGCAGCCTTCCATGGCTTCCTTGCAAAGGGCTTCTTCCTCAGGGCTCTCCGGCTGTTTATAAACGAAGGAGTGGCCCCCGTCGTCGTTGCGCTTATAATTAGCGGGCGCGGTTTCCCGGCAAAGATCGCAATCGATGCATTGATCGTCGACGTAGTAACCGCCGGCGACGTTTTCCGGATATTTATTTGCTGCATCAGCCATAATTTTCCCGCTAAAAAGCGAATTGAAAAGGTAGAAAGAAACACCCGACGTGCAAATGGAAATCTGGTGCGGAATGGCGAGAGGCGCAGCCAGGCGGCGGGGCAACGGCGAAGAGTGAGGGATGGCCGCAGTATCGCGCAACAAGAAGGACGCTTCGGGCACGTTGTGGGCGTTCCTGATCGAACTGGCCGTCTACGCTGTTTTCGTAACCGGATATTTCTTCCTGGTTCTTCATTATCTTTCGAACTGGCTCCAGGACCTTCATCTTCATCATGTCACCCTCTACGCGTTTGTCGCCATCGCTCTCATCATTGGGCAGGCCGTTCTGCTCGAGAGCCTGACCACCTGGCTGCTGCGACTCCTTCGGGGGCGTTCGGAATAAATGTATTTCCCGATCTCAGATTCCCACATCAGCCCCATCTACCTCGGGGTGATCGGTTTTCTGATTGGCGTTCTCGGCGGATTCTTTGGCGTCGGGGGCAGTTTTATCGCGGGTCCCGCGCTTCGAGCTGTCGGGTTGGATTGGAACTTCGCGGTTGGGACCGACATTGCCCACATCGTCGGGAAATCAGTGGTAGCGGCCAAACGTCATCGCGCTCTTGGAAACGTTGACCTGAAACTCGGCATGATCATGGCGATCGGGACGATGGGCGGGGCCGAGGTCGGAGCGCAGTTGATTCAAATGCTAAAGCGAGCGGGGAACGTGAACCTGGTCGTGAGCGTGGTCTCCATTGCCATCTACGTGAGCATCTCGAGTTTCATGATTTGGGAGGCGTGGCGAACGTTTCAGTATCAAAAAAAACGCGGACCTCGGGGAAAAGGGGCGCGAACCACGAAGAGGGAAGATCACTCCTCCTTTAGCCATCGGACCAG
>JBBRMO010000070.1:0-8438 GCA_038230815.1 Chthoniobacterales bacterium | reverse complement strand
TAATCCTCTCGCACCGTCCCCCACGCCCTTTCGGCCAGGTACGGTCCCCAAAGATGCCAGCGTTCGTCCTTGTTATTCTCCGCGAGACGCTGCTGTTCGGCATTCATCGGAACCGATTAGCAATTAAAAACCGCAAATCGGCAATCGAAAATGGCGTTACTCCCACTCGATCGTGCTCGGTGGCTTCGTCGAGATGTCGTAGCAGACGCGATTGACGCCTTTGACTTCGTTGATTATCCGGCTGGAGATTCGGGCCAGCAATTCGTAGGGGAGCCGCACCCAGTCTGCCGTCATCCCGTCCTGGCTTTCCACGATTCGAATCGCGACCGTATCCTCATAAGTGCGCTGGTCGCCCATGACGCCCACGGAGCGCACCGGCAAGAGGACGGCGAAAGATTGCCAGACGCGATAATACCAATCGGACGCTTTCATTTCGCCGACCACGATGGTGTCCGCGTCCCGCAAGACTCGGAGCCTTTCCGGCGTGACTTCGCCGAGAATCCGGACGGCCAGGCCGGGCCCCGGGAACGGTTGCCGATAAACGATCTCTTTGGGGAGGCCCAGTTGCAGCCCTGCCTGCCGCACTTCGTCTTTGAAGAGCTGGCGGACCGGCTCCACTAATTCGAAATGCATTTTCTCCGGGAGACCACCCACATTGTGGTGGCTTTTGATCACATGCGCCGGGTTTCCGCCGATGGCGACGCTTTCGATGACGTCGGGGTAAAGCGTGCCCTGGGCGAGAAAGTGATAACCGCCGTGGTCTCCAGAACCCTTCGCGGCATCCTCGGCCAGCAGCTCCTCGGTCGCGCGCTCGAAAACTCGAACGAATTCCCCCCCTATGATTTTCCGCTTCTCTTCCGGATCAGTAATGCCTTTCAATAATTTCAGGAACCGATCGGCGGCATCGACATACTTGAGACGGATGTGGAAATTCTCATCGAAGACCCGCTGCACCATTTCTTCCTCGCGCGAACGCAGGAGACCGTTGTTGACGAAAATACAGGTAAGCTGATCGCCGATCGCCTTATGCAACAGCGCCGCCACTACCGATGAATCGACCCCGCCGCTGAGGCCGAGGACCACTTTCTGATCGCCCACCTGACGTCGGACCCGTTCGCAGGCGTCCTCGATGAACGAGCCCATCGTCCAGTCCATCGAGCAACCGCAAATGTGGAAAACAAAGTTCTCGATGATCTCTTTTCCACGCGGCGTGTGTGCAACCTCGGGATGAAACTGGAGCGCGTACAATTTTCTCGCGGGATCTTCCATCGCCGCGAAAGGCGCGTTTTCTGTGTGCGCCGCCGTCCGAAACCCGGTCGGCATGGCCGTGACGTTGTCTCCGTGGCTGCACCAAATATCAATCTGATCGCTAATCCCGTCGAAAAGGGTCGATCCCTTCAGAACGTGCAACCTGCCCGCCCCGTACTCGCGCCGTTCGCTGAATTCCACCTGGCCACCGAGATGGTGCGCCATCAATTGCATTCCGTAACAAATGCCGAGCACCGGAATCCCGAGAGCAAAAATCTTCGGGTCCGGCTGCGGAGCGCGCTCGTCGTAGACACTGGCCGGCCCGCCCGAGAGCACGATCCCTTTCGGAGCCAGCGTCGCCACTTCTTCCGCTGGAATATTGAACCGGACGATCTCCGAATAGACCTGGCACTCGCGAATCCGCCGGGCGATTACCTGGGTGTATTGCGAGCCGAAATCGAGGATCAGGATCTTCGAATGCGCGGTCGTGGCATTTTTTTTCACGGGTGCGTTTCCCGGATGGCAGGATCGTCCGAACGATCAATTGGGCCCAGGGAGCCGTTGCCGGTAATGCCGCGCTGGAATTTCTCCTGGGCCTCTTGCACCACCGGTTTTTCGAGCGGATCCGCGCAGCCGGCGATCAGCACCGCGGTCACGACGAAGAAAGCAATCGAGAAGGCCTTCAAAGGCGAAGGATACTTGGAAAAGTGACAAGTGACAAGTGACCAGTGTCAGATTCGATGGATCATGACGTTCTTTACTTGTCACTTACCACTGATCACTCGTCACTTCTCCAATGATTGACCCGGAAGTCCTGCTTCAAGGCTATCGCCTCGGCGTGTTTCCCATGGCGATGGCGGATGGAGAAATCGAATGGTTTTCACCCGATCCGCGCGCGATCCTGCCGCTGAAGGAATTTCACGTGCCGCATACGCTCGATCGGCACGCTCGCAAAAAGAGCTTCGAGATTCGCATCGACGTTTCTTTCTCGGAGGTGATGCGGGAATGTGCCCGCCGCCCGGAGACTTGGATCAACAACGAGATCATCGTCAGCTACACTCGTCTCCACGAGCTTGGCCATGCCCATTCCATCGAAGCGTGGCAAAACGGGAAGCTCGCCGGCGGTCTTTACGGCGTGGCCATTGGCGGCGCGTTTTTCGGTGAGTCGATGTTCCACCATGTTAGGGACGCCTCGAAGATGGCGCTGCTCGGGCTCGTCGAACATCTGCGTATTCGGAAGTTCGTCCTTCTCGATACGCAATGGGTCACGCCCCACCTCCAACAATTCGGAGCGATCGAAATCCCGCGCTCCGAATATCTCCATCTGCTTGCGACCGCCGCGAATTTGCCCCGCTGCTTCGTTGAATAGTCATGCCGGGCGAAGTCGGGGATTCCGTTGTTGCACTTTAGGTTCCCGCAGATCGCAATCGCCGCTTGCCCCATGTCGTTAATTTCGCATAGTGACGCCCTCTAAAGGCTGCGCGGAATCGCGTAATCATCGGCTGGGTAGCTCAGTTGGTAGAGCAGAGGACTGAAAATCCTCGTGTCGGGGGTTCAATTCCCTCCCCAGCCACCTCTCGTGAACATCTAATTATGCGTTATAACCCGCGGATCGGGCCTGCCGCGCTTCGACTCAACCCCGAACTGGTGATCCGTTGAATGTTGCCGCGTGCGCTGGTGTTTCAAAAAGTCGCTAAATTCGCTCTCGGGGATCTTCGTCCGCGGTTAATCAAGCGTTTGTTCCCCTGAGGCAGATCACTACAGCGGTGCCATCACTGCATCCGCCGGCTTCGTAAATTTCGCGTGGTCGGGTGCCTTCTCCGAGAGCTTGACGTTTGAAAACTCCATCACGCCAAGCGGCGCGCCCTCAATGTTCTCATTTTTCCAATTGTAGAAGGACCCTCGTTTCGGCATGCGCAAGCCGCTGGCTTCTTGCCATTCCTCGAAGACGAGCGCGTGCGGCTCGAGCTGATCGATCGGCTTGTCTTTGCGCAAGGCCGCAAAGGTCACGACGTAGCTGACCAGCTTTAACTGGCCTGACTTCGGATCGACATACGCGGTGTAAACGTCGTCCGACGAATCACCGGTGCCTTTCTTGAAAGTCACCTTCACAGCGTCGAACTCCTGACCTTGAAACATCTTTTTGCCTAAAGGCTTTGGCACCGTCCCCGGATCGGCGAAGACAAAAGGCATGCCGAAGAAATAGAACGGCGTCCACATGTAGAAACGCGGAGGCGTCCCGCCGAGGGCATCCAGCGCCGGCTTGATCCAGACCTCGCCGTGATTCGCGCCGAGCGTGTAGGCATCGCAGGTGATCAACCCATCACGGCTGTGCAGATCAAAAAGCTGGTGGTCTTTTTTCACGCCCTTGGCCGAGGTCCAGGCCTGGTCGAACTCGACGCTTCCGAAACTTTTCCACCTGGCGAGGCCGCCGTGCGCATCGACCGCGCGATCGAGCTGCGCGAAGGCAGAGGCGGTGAGGAGGAGCGGGACGAGGGCGAGAGACGCGCTGGTTCGATGCGAGCGGAAGAGGTGCATGGCTTAGCCTCGCAGCGTTCACCGGGCCTGTCGCTTGACGAGTGCCACGAATTACTCAAAAAACTTTTCGCGATGCGGGCGCAAATCCAATTCGAGCGTCCACGCTGAACGATCCTGTTCGACGAGTTGCAAATAGGCGTCAGCCATTCGGTCGGGGTCCAGTGTCGGCTCGATGGATTCTTTTTCCGAGGAGTCGCGCGCGCCAATCAGACCATCCACAATCACGTGGGCAACGTGGATCCCCTGGGGCCAAAGTTCGCGGGCGAGAGACTGCATCAGTCCACGCAGGGCAAACTTCGCGCTGCTGAACGCGAGCCATCCGCCGCCGCGCACGCTCGAAGTCGCGCCCGTGAAAATCATTGCGCCTCCCCCTGCGGCGATCATGGCGGGCGCAGTCTCGCGTGCCGCCACAAAAGCGCCGAGCGTGGTGATGCGCCACGTTTCTTCAAATTGCGTCGGGCTTGTCTCGAGGAAGCCGCTGCCGGACGATGCGCTCGCGTTATAAACCAGCACGCCGATCGGTCCCAGCTCCGCGCGCGCGCGCTTTACCGCCGCCGCGATTTCTGTCGGACGGCTGGCATCCGCCGCGATGGCGATTGACGGTTGGCCTAACGAGGAAAGTTCCCGCGCCAGCTCGTCAATAAATGCCGCGCTGCGCGCGACCAGCGCCACGCGGTAACCTCCGCGCGCCAGACGTCGTCCGAGCGCTGCGCCCAGACCGGGACCAACGCCAACGATGAGCGCGACGCGATTCACTTCAGCAACTTATACAGAAATTTCCAATTATGAGAGCTTTGTAAGCATACAAAACATCATCGTTTTTGAGCGAGCGATTTAGATGGGGTGTGAAAGAGACGCGTTTTGTGGCGAGTTTTACGTCACGCGGCGTCATCCGCCTCGCGCTTCGACTCAATCCCGAATCGATAATCCGTAGAATGTTGTCCGAGCGCTGAAAAATTTCGCAAATTCGCTAAATCTTCTTTCGAGGATACCGGAAGCAAGGCGTTTCGGATTCCGCCGAACGGGATGAGCGCCACGCACGGCAGGAAGTCTTCGTCGGCGTTCACAAGCAAACGATCCAGTTCCGCCGGGTGTATATTTCAACGTCGCGCTCTTTGACCTTGTATGCACCGCCGAGCCGTTCCGGTCCGGTTTTCGTTGGTTGGCAGCCCCCAAATAGCAATTCGTCAGCTGCATCAAACAGCCGCCGTCACCTCGTAACGGTCGAGGTTCATCACCTTGTTCCAGGCGGCGATGAAGTCGTGCACCATCTTCTTTTCACCATCAGCGCTCGCGTAGACTTCCGTGAGGGCGCGGAGGATGGAGTTGGAGCCGAAGACGAGATCGTAGCGGGTGCCGCTCCAGCGCGGTTCGCCCGTCTTGCGGTCGAGCCCGACGAAGAGGCGAGCGTCGTCCGAGACCGACTTCCATTCCGTCGCCATGCTGAGCAAGTTGACGAAGAAGTCGTTCGTCAGGGCTTCCGGGCGATCGGTGAAGACGCCGTGCCTGGTCCCGCCCACATTGGTGTTCAGGACACGCATGCCGCCGACGAGCGCCGTCATTTCGGGCGCGGTCAGAGTGAGCAACTGAGCCTTGTCAATTAGCAGCGCTTCCGACGGAATCGGGTATTTCGCTTTGGTGTAATTTCGGAAACCATCGGCCACCGGCTCGAGCGGTTCGAAGGCTTCGACGTCGGTCTGTTCCTGCGAAGCATCCGTCCGACCCGGCGTGAAAGGAACCGTCACGTCGTGCCCCGCATTCCTCCCCGCTTGCTCGACGCCGGCGCAACCGGCCAGCACGATCAGATCAGCGAGCGAGACCTTCTTCCCGTCGGCAGCCGCGCCGTTAAAGTCCTTCTGAATTCCTTCCAGCTTCTGCAACACCTGGGCGAGCTGAGCCGGTTGATTCACCTCCCAATTTTTTTGCGGCGCCAAACGAACCCGTGCGCCGTTCGCGCCGCCGCGTTTGTCGGACCCGCGGAAAGTCGAAGCCGAAGCCCACGCCGTCGAGACGAGGTGCGAAATCGACAGACCCGCCGCTAGGATCTTTTTCTTCAGCGACGCGGTGTCGTTCGCATCGATCAACGGGTGATCGACCGCCGGGATCGGATCCTGCCAGAGGAACTCTTCCTGCGGCATTTCCGGTCCGAGATAACGGGCGCGCGGGCCCATGTCGCGATGGGTCAGCTTAAACCATGCGCGTGCAAAGGCGTCCGCAAACTGGCCTGGATTTTCGTGGAAACGCCGCGAGATCTTCTCGTAGGCCGGATCGACGCGGAGCGCGATGTCGGACGTGAGCATTGCGGGCGCAATCTTTTTGTTCGGATCATGCGCGTGCGGGATAGTGCCTTCTCCGGCACCGTTCTTCGGCTTCCATTGGTGCGCGCCTCCGGGGCTTGTCGTCAGTTCCCAGTCATAATTGAAAAGGTTCTCGAAGTAACCGTTCCCCCACTGCGTCGGCGTGCTCGTCCAGGTCACTTCGAGGCCGCTCGTGATCGAGTCTGCGCCTTTTCCCGTGCCGTAGCTGTTCTTCCAACCAAGGCCTTGCGCTTCCAAGGGCGCCGCTTCTGGCTCGTCGGCGACGTGCGTTGACTCGGCCGCGCCGTGCGTCTTGCCGAAAGTGTGACCGCCCGCGATGAGTGCGACGGTTTCTTCATCGTTCATCGCCATGCGAAGGAACGTCTCGCGAATGTCTTTCGCAGAGAGCAGCGGATCAGGATTCCCGTCCGGACCTTCCGGATTCACGTAAATGAGCCCCATCTGCACCGCGGCCAGCGGCTTCTCGAGATCTCGCGTGTGGACGTCGCCATCCGCGTTGTCATCGGAAACAAGCACGCCGCCTGGCTTTTCGACACCGTCGGAACCGTGCCCATAACGGATGTCGCCCCCCAGCCAGGTCCGCTCACTGCCCCAGTAGATATCCTGGTCGGGCTCCCAGGTGTCCTCGCGCCCGCCCGCGAAGCCGAGCGTCGTAAAGCCCATCGTCTCAAGCGCGACGTTGCCGGTCAGGACATACAGATCCGCCCACGAAATCTTGCGGCCATACTTCTGCTTGACCGGCCAGAGAAGCCGGCGCGCCTTATCCAGGCTCACGTTGTCCGGCCAGCTATTTAGCGGCGCAAACCGCTGCTGCCCGCGCCCGGCGCCGCCGCGACCGTCCCCGGTGCGGTAAGTACCCGCGCTATGCCACGCCATCCGGATGAAGAGCCCGCCGTAATGCCCGAAATCCGCCGGCCACCATTCCTGCGAGTCGGTCATGAGCGCGGCCAGATCCTTTTTCACCGCCGCGAGGTCGAGGCTCTTAAATTCGTCCGCGTAATTGAACTTCTCGCCCATCGGATCGGACTTCGCTGAGTGCTGGCTGAGCAGCTCCACCTTGAGCCGGTTTGGCCACCAGTCCTGAATCGATTTCGAGACGTTGCCGGTAGAATGTTTAAACGGGCATTTCGCCTCGGAGATCAAAGCCTCGGTATTTTGGTCGGACATGGATTATTCTTGGTTTTGTTAAATAGAAAGTCGTTAGGCCGCAGCACGGCAAGCGGAACAGGTGCCCCAGTATATGACCTCCGCCTCATCGATCTGAAAACCCGCAGGGTGGGAAGCAGCGAGGCAGGGGGCTGCGCCGACGGCGCAATCAACATCTGTCGTTTGGCTGCAGATGCGACAGATCAAATGATGATGGTTATCGCCCACGCGGTCCTCGTAGAGAGTCGGTGACCCGGCCGGTTGAATTCGCCGGATGAGTCCTTTTTTTACCAAAGTGCCGAGCGCGTCATAGACCGCCTGTTGCGAGACCGAGCCGATGCGAGCGCGCACATCCTCCGCGATTACGTCCACAGTCGCATGCGGGCGATCCGACACCGCCCGTAAGACCGCGAGCCGCTGCGCCGTCACCGAAATGCCATTTTGGCGAAGAAGAACGGCAGGGTCAGGCATCGGGACCGCAAACCTCACCGAGTTCTGGATTTAGTCAAAAACTTGATCTTGTCTACTTCACCTTCGGTAGTTTACGTTTTTCTTCTCACGCCGCGAGGTTGTCTTTCGATTAAGGGTTTCCAAAAGAAATGGCGCAGCTTCCAAACGGGAGTGTTACGCAAAATATTTCCGGTCGGGATGCAAACGAGGGAGCGCAGCCGCCGTCAGTTGTTATTTTGTTACACCGTCGTCGATATTCGGCGCGATATTCGGACCGACTTTCCCTTCGCTAAAAAGGGGCGGAAAGATTACCGCAACGTCGACCGGAGGTTGCGAGTCCTGTGGCGGGCTCCTCCGGTATCAAGCGAAGGTGCCACGGATTCGGATGGAATACGCTTGGGCCAATCAAGACAACGGGACCGGCGGCGGCGAAGTAGCTGGTGAAACACCTCAGCAAAGCTCAGCAGTCTGAATTTCGGGTAGGGGAAGAGCGCGCGAGACTCTTCGGCATTTGGGGACGGAAGCGATTCGTGTTTCGACGGTTCTCATGGGATAAGCAGCAGGCTCTGGCGGCCACGACTTCCTTGGTGCGCAGACGACCGCCGAAGACGGAATACATGGCGGCCCCGGCGCGCACGACCCAGAGCTGGAAGTTGCTACCGAGGTGTTGGGCAAAAGCTTTTGAGGGAAAGCGCGTTCTCTCTCGCTTTGCCCACCGCCGCCGCGCTTCCTCCGCGG
>JBBRMO010000069.1:0-8460 GCA_038230815.1 Chthoniobacterales bacterium | reverse complement strand
CTCGGTCCCAAGTTCGACGTGATCGCCGCCCACATGATTTGCTTCAACGGGCACAAGAGCGATCAGCTTTGGGAGATTTCGGAGTGGGAATTTTTTCTCGACGACCTCGCGAAGAATCACCTCGCACCCGGCGGGCAGATTTGCCTCGAGCTCAACCGCGAATACGACGACTCGCTTTATACCCCGGAACTAAGAGCCTATTTTGAAGCGCGCGGCGCCGACGTCCACACCCAGCGCGTCCTGTTCAATCCATTGCGGCCCGCGCCTGCCGCAATTGCGCCAGCTGGTCGCTGAAATCGTCCTGCCGTTTCCGGTGTTCCTGGACGACGGCGGCCGGGGCCCGTTCCACAAAGGAAGCATTCGAGAGTTTCGCCTCCACCGTGCGCAACTCGCCTTCGAGCCTCTGGATCTCCTTGTCCAGCCGCTCTCGCTCCCCGGATTTGTCGGCTGTGGCCAGGATTAGATAAAGCTCTCCGAGCGGAGTGATCGCCACTGGCACTCCCGCGTCGGGCTGAAATTTCGAGTCGCACTTCAGTTCCTCCGCATGGAGGAGCCGGGCAATAGTTGGTAGCTCCTGGCTCTCGATTTCTCCAGCCGGTCGGAGAATGAATGCTGCCTTCTTGTTTGAAGGAACTCGCGAGATGGCGCGCAGATTTCTGCCGGATTGAATCGTCTCATAAATCGTCGCCGCCTTCTGCCGGGCTTCGGAAATACTTTCCGGTGAAACCGTCGCCAGAGCCGGCATCGGCAGCGGACCAAACTGAAGGGTGGCGTCTTTGTTCCCCACAAATCCGAGCAATGACCAAAGCTCCTCCGTGATGTGCGGCATGAATGGATGCAGCAGGCGCACAAATCCGGAAAGCACAAAATCCATGACCCGAAGGACCGACGCCTTCCGCATCTCGTCCTCGCTGAAGATGTCCGTCTTCGCGGCCTCGATGAACCAGTCGCAATAATCGCCCCAGAAAAAATCGTAGAGCCTCTGGGCCACCTCGTTGAACTTATAACCGCGATAAGCGGTTTCGGTCGCGATGAGAAGTTCATCGAAGCGGGCCAGAACCTCGATCGAGTAAATTGAGAGCGCGTGGTCCTCCGGGCGGGCCGCCGCGTCGCTGGGCCCATGCATTTGACGGAAACGCGCGGCATTCCAAAGTTTCGTCGCGAAATTGCGGCCTTCCTCAATCTGTTTTTCATCGAAGGCGATGTCCTGGCCGCTGGGCGCGATCCGCATAAGCCCGAAGCGCAGGCCATCCGCGCCGAACTTCGTCATCAAATCGAGCGGGTCGGGCGAATTGCCTAACGACTTCGACATCTTGCGTCCCTGTTTGTCCCGGATGAGTCCGGTGAGAAAGACATCGCGAAACGGAATATTGTCTTCAAGCCGCTCGGATTTGCCCGGCTTGAACTCCAGCCCCGCGATGATCATGCGCGCGACCCAAAAAAATATAATGTCCGGACCCGTCACCAGTGCCGCCGTCGGATAGAATTTCCGTCGCGTCTCTTTATCCATCGTTTCGTAAGCCCAGAGCCACGACGAGAACCAGGTATCGAGCGTATCGGGATCTTGCGTCCAATTCTCCGGGTCCGGCGGCGACTCAAGCCCGACATAAACCTCCCCGGTCTCCCCTTTCCCGTACCACGCCGGTATCCGGTGCCCCCACCAAATCTGGCGGCTGATGCACCAGTCCTGGATGTTCTCAAGCCACTGCGCGTAAACCTTCTCCCAATGCGGGGGGAAAAAGCGGATGAGATGGTCGCGCACCACCTCGAGAGCTTCCGTGGTTTTTGGATAACGCAGGAACCATTGCTCGCTCAGGCGCGGCTCGATCGGCACTTCGCTTCGCTGGCTGAACCCGACGTTATTTTCATGGGGCTCCTCTTTCGCCAGCAACTGCGCTTCCGACAATAACTCGGCGGCTTTCTGGCGAGCGGCGAACCGATCCAGGCCATCAAGCTCCGGCACCGCCGGACAATTGATCTTCCCATCGGGGTGGAGGACATCGATCACAGGCAGCGAATGCCGCACTCCGATCTCGAAGTCGACCTTGTCATGCGCCGGGGTCACTTTCAGGACACCAGTTCCAAATTTCGGGTCGATCGCCGCGTCGCCGACAATCGGCAGCTTCTCGCGGGCGAGCGGGCGCCAGACCTGTTTGCCAATCAATTCGCGGTAGCGCGGATCTTCCGGATGAACCGCGACCGCAGTATCGGCCATGATCGTTTCCGGGCGCGTCGTAGCCACTTCCAGAAATCGCCCGGCCTCATCGACGATCTCATAGCGCACATAATAGAGCTTTCCCTTCTGCGGCTGTGAGATGACTTCTTCGTCGGACAACGCCGTTTGCGCCGAGGGATCCCAGTTGATCATTCGCCGGCCGCGATAGATTAGGCCTTTCCGATACAAATCGACGAAGACGCTTTCGACCGCTTTCACGTAATCGTCGTCGAAGGTGTAGCGCTGCCGCGACCAATCGCAGGAGCATCCGAGCCGCTTGAGCTGCTGAATGATGATGCCGCCGTGCTTGTCCTGCCAATCGACCGCGCGCCGAAGAAATTCTTCCCGGCCCACATCGTGTCGCGTCTTGTTTTCCGTTTTTCGCAGGTGCTTCTCGACCGCCGTCTGTGTGCCCACTCCGGCGTGGTCCGTCCCCGGCAGCCAGAGAACCTCAAAGCCTTGCATGCGAGCGCGGCGCGCGAGGATGTCCTGGATGGTGTTGTTCAACACGTGGCCGAGCGTGAGAATTCCCGTGACGTTCGGAGGCGGAATGACGATCGAGTAAGCGGTCTTCGAAGAATTCGCGTCCGCCCGAAAATATCCGGCTTGTTCCCAACGCGCGTACCATTTCGGCTCGACCGCATTCGGGTCGTAGGTCTTGGAGAGGTCAGGCATCGCGAGGGGAATCATGCGGGTGCGGCACCGGAATGCAAATCGGCAGGGCGGGACTCCGTCGAGCCAACCTCCACTCGGAGGGACGTGCTTCTGCACGTCCGACGACATCGAGCGGAACTTGGGACGTGCGGAAGCACGTCCCTCCGACCGGGGATCGACGCCCCCTTGATCAACGCTGGAATAACGATTACGAGCAAGGGCACGAACTCGCCACGGCGAGTGCGTCCAAGGGCGAATATGAGCACGAGGAAGGCTACGAATCAAAGGCGGCGAATCATCTTCGCGGCTCTATGCCTCGCTTCCATTGGAGCCGTCTCGATGGCGGAGGACTGGAATGTCGTCCGCCCGAACAATCGCCCTTATGTGAGTTTCGCCAATGTCGCGCAGTTTTATCAATTCCCCGAGTACACCCGGGTCAGCCGCACCGTCTCGCTCCGGAGCGAGCACCGCACGATTCGCGCTCAGGCCGGCACGAGCGAGCTCTCGATCAACGGGGTCCGGTTCTTCACTGATTTTCCGCTGCTGAATGGAAGCAACGAGGACCTGATTTCCGTCATGGACATAAGCAAGCTTATCGAGCCGGTCTTGCGGCCCAGCCGCATCCCGAAATCCGAGAAAATCGAGACCGTTGTGCTTGATCCAGGTCATGGGGGCGCGGACCAGGGTGCTTCGAGCAGTTGGGGCAGCGAAAAAAATTTCACCCTCGATGTCGCTCTCGCGGCGCGCCGGGAATTGATCCGCGCCGGTTATCGGGTGGAAATGACGCGCGCGACGGACACCGCAGTTTCCCTCGAGCAACGGGTGAACATCGCGAATCGCTTCTCGCACGCTGTTTTCGTCAGCATCCATTTCAATTCCTCGGCTGGCGGCGCCGGCGTGGAAACCTTTGCGCTCGCGCCGGAAGGCGTGACCTCGAACATGTCGAGCGAACATCACGTCTCGGCCGCCGACGTGGCCCGGCATGCCGGCAATGCTCAGGACGAACACAACATTGCGCTGACGGCTTCCGTTCACGCGATGGTCCTCTCGCGGCTGGCGGCGTTCGATCGCGGGGTGAAGCACGCTCGCTTTCATGTTCTGCGTGACGTGAAAATCCCCGCGGTTCTTGTCGAAGGCGGATTCATCAGCGATCCGACGGAAGGTCAACGGATCTCGACCAGCTTCTATCGGCAGCGGCTTGGGGTCGCAATCGCGCAGGGAATCCAGAATTACAATGCGGCCGTGAATTACCGGACGCTGGGCACGAACTTCGCCGTGGCCAAGGTGAATCTACCCCCGCATACCCATTCCATTAGCGAGCCTTTGGGGGTGGATGCGCCGATCGAAAGACGGGATCATCCGCCATCGATCTCGATCAACGGCGGTGACTAGGGTTATGGCCGAAGACGAAATCGCTTCGAGAATCCGCCCGATCGGCGTCTTCGATTCGGGCATCGGGGGATTGACCGTCGTCAGCGCCTTGCGCGCGCTTTTGCCTAACGAATCTATCTTTTACCTCGGCGATACGGCACGCGTTCCGTACGGCGGAAAGAGCGCGGCCACCGTGCAGCGTTACAGCCTTGAGATCGCGGCAATGCTGCTCGCGGAGAACGCCAAGACGGTGGTCGTTGCCTGCAATACCGCTTCCGCCCTGGCCTTGGCCACTCTCGAGGAAACTCTCCCGGTAACGGTGACCGGCGTCATCCTGCCTGGGGCGCGCGCCGCGATTGCAAAGACTCGGACTGGCCATGTGGGAGTGATTGGGACGCGCGCGACGATCAACAGCGGCGCCTATGAACGCGCCTTGCGCACCCTGAACCCGGAAGTGTGCGTGACCGCACGCGCCTGTCCATTGCTGGTCCCGTTGATCGAAGAGGGCTGGTTGGAAAGTCCCATCACCGATGAAATCATCATGCAATATCTCTCCCCGCTCCTGAACGACGGGATTGATACCCTGGTGCTTGGCTGCACCCATTACCCGCTCTTGCGGAATGCGATCACGCGCTTGCTTGGCGACAAAATTGCCCTCGTCGATTCCGCCCAAAACTGCGCTCTCGCCGTGCGAGACCTTTTGCTTCGGGAAAACCTGGGCGCGCCTGAGGCTGATGGCGGACGGCTGCAAGTCGCGCTCTCCGATCCCCCGGATGCTTTTCTCCGCGTCGCGCGCGAAGCGCTGCAGCTGGAGGTGGGCGACGTGCAGGTGCGGGAGGTGAAGACGCACGCGCTGTAGCCGCGATCGGTGATCGCGGCGCCGGGATCATCGATCCCGGCTACAATCTGCGTTTCGACTTCGGCAGAGTCCCACGAGGAGGTAGCATAGGCACCCCCGTATTTCTTAGCGCCAAAGGCGCGGCGTTCATAAGCAGCTCGCCGCAGCGAGAATCTGATTAAAATAAATCTTCAGCGCTGAAGGCACGACTCATTCGGTGGCAATCTGCGGATTGATGTGGAACATGCATTGAATCGCGCTTTTCAGCGCTCGTTCGTCATCCGATTAGCTCCTGGGGCGATGCCCCGGGCTGGTTTGAAGACGCGCTGTTAGCGCTAAGGGAGAATTGAAATAGACGCCGTTGTAGTTCGCGTTTCGACTTCGGCAGACTCTGCACGACGAGCTCGTAGGAATGATCGATCATTTCCTTGATCTCCCGTTCCGGGATCACTCCGTCGAGCACCACCGTGTTCCAATGTTTCTTGTTCATGGGTAGCCCGGCTCCACTTGCTCGTACCGATCGCGTAATTCCAGAGCGAGATCCGGATCGCATTTCAGGTTCACCCTCGGCGGAACCTCTTCGAAGGCGAGGAGAGCAAACATTTTGCCGTGAACTTTGAAGACGATGTTGTCGGGGCCGAAGGGCGTGCCTTCCGTCGCCGCAGCCTTGCTTAAACAGTCAGCGCGAAAACGTTCCGCGTTCATTCCATGTTTGGCCGATGGACGGCGATCTCAATCAGTTCGAGCGCGGGAGCAACATCGTCCCCGCCGGTAATCCAGAAGCTGATCCAACCCGAGCGCGGAAATAGGTGATGGGGCAAAGCGCGCTGAGCGCGAATCAGGGCGTCGCGATTCGTGCGACCGACGAAGCAGTCCAACAACCCATTGCCATGGATGTGGCTGGACTCTTTCCCGTCCAGGAAGAAACCGATGCCGCCGAAACGATGGACGCCGGTCTGCATCCCAGGCCACCGGCGAACCTCGGCCTCGATTGCGCTCATGGCGCGGAGACGCGCTGGGTGAAACAGGCCCGTCCAACTGAACAAAATCGCGTCAAAAACCTGGGGCGCGCCGGGAATGGCTGCGAGCCATTTCAACCTGCGAACTGCGAAAGCGAAAATCAAGCGCCCCTCCCGGAAATTGCAAAGATGACTTACGCGATCCGGGCCATCAGCAGTTGCAACAGATCGCCGATTTTCACTCGCTCCTGCTTCATCGAGTCGCGCTCGCGTAGCGTAACGGTATCGGACAAGCTCGGATCTTTTTCACCGAACGTTTCGAAATCCACGGTCAAGCCGAACGGCGTCCCCGCTTCGTCCTGGCGGCGATAACGCCGGCCGATCGCCCCCGTCTCGTCGTAGAAGACATTCATCTGCGGACGGAGCAACGCGACGATTTCACGCGCCTTGCTGACCAGCTGCTCGTTGTTCTTCAAGAGCGGAAACACCCCCACTTTCACGGGGGCGATCCGGGGATGAAACCGCATCACGATCCGCGTTTCGGATTTACCCTTTTCATCGGTAACGGTCTCTTCATCATAAGCGTCGCAAAGGAGCGCAAGGACCGTCCTATCCACGCCCGCACTTGGCTCGATGACGTGGGGTATGAAACGTTGTTTCGTTTCCTCGTCGAAATAATCCAGCGACTTACCACTCGCTTCCTGATGCTTTTTTAAATCGTAATCAGTCCGGTACGCCACGCCCTCGAGTTCCTGGCGCCCAAACGGAAAATCGTACTCGATGTCGTAGGTTCCCTTGGAATAAAAGGCGCGATCGGAGTCCGGCACCGTCAGGACGTGCAGCTTCTCTCGCGACAAGCCAATCTTCTCGTAGAACTTGATTCGTTCTTCCTTCCAGTATTCCAGGAGCTCCATCCCCTGCTCCGGGCGGCAGAAATATTCGAGCTCCATCTGCTCGAACTCGCGGGAGCGAAAAATGTAATTCCGAGGATTGATCTCGTTCCGAAACGCCTTCCCGATCTGGGCGATGCCGAACGGTAATTTCTTCCGGGCCGTATCCAGGACGTTCTTGAACTGCACGAAAATCGACTGCGCGGTTTCCGGCCGCAGATAGGTCACGCTGTTTTCGTCTTCTGTCGCCCCGATGAACGTTTTGAACATCAGGTTAAATGCGCGCGGCTCCGTCAGATCTTTTCCGCCGCAGTTCGGGCATTGCTTCGCCCCGTGTTTTTCCGGGAGCTGATCGGCTCGCAGCCGGGCTTTGCACGTCCGGCAGTCCACCATTGGGTCGGTAAATGTTTCCTCATGGCCGCTCGCTTTCCAGACCGCCCGGCTCATCAGGATTGAGCCGTCCATGCCGACGACGTCATCCCGTTCGCGCACCATCGTGCGCCACCAGTAATCCTTCACATTCCGCTTCAGCTCCACGCCAAGCGGCCCGTAATCCCAGCAGCCGTTGAGTCCGCCGTAAATCTCGCTCGATTGGAAAATAAATCCCCGCCGCTTGCACAAGCTGACGATTTTCTCCATCCTCGCCGCGCCGGAGCTCGGCGAAGGCGGGCGCTGTAGGTCGGTTGTCTGAATCATTCCAATTGAGGGACGACCGCTGTGTCGTTCCCAGATTGATGGGACGGAACAGAGCCCGTCCCTCTAATTTATTTCTCGACCGTTACTTTCGTCTTCACCGAATTGGCGATGAAGCATTCGGTGTGGGCGAAGTGGTGCATTTCATCGAGCTCCTGCTCGGTGGGCTGTTTCTCCCCGGAAAACGTGATCTTCGGGTGCAGTTCAACACGTGTAATCGCCAGCTTCCCGTTCTCGTTTTTCTCCATGTGACCGACGGCTTCGTCCGTGTATTCGTCCAGGACGAACTTCTTTTTACAGGCGACCGCGAGGAAGGTGAGCATGTGGCAACTGGAGAGCGAAGCGACGAACGCCTCCTCCGGATCGGTGTTCGCCGGGTTCCCGAGATAAGCCGGCGCGGCCGAAGCCTGCATTTCGTGGCCACCGTCGAATTTCCAGCTGTGGTCGCGACAATACTTCTGATACTCGAAAGGCTTGTCGCCGCGTTGCCAGTTGAGAGAAACTTTGTGTTCGGACATGCCTTTTAGATACATGCGCGCCTGCGACTGACAAGATGACGTTCTCTATTCGAAGAATAATCTGCGCGATGCAGGGTTCGAACCTGCGACTTCTTGCGTGTGAAGCAAGCGCTCTACCACTGAGCTAATCGCGCAAACGAACGCAGAAGATAATGCTTACGTTTGGTCTTTCCAGAGAAAAGCACTCCGGGGAAGGAGGCTGGCGCTCGATGGGGCTTGTCGCCGCGACGACCGCTCTACCAGTGAGCTAATCGCGCAAACGAACGCAGAAGATAATGCTTACGTTTGGTCTTTCCAGAGAAAAGCACTCCGGGGAAGGAGG
>JBBRMO010000068.1:0-8586 GCA_038230815.1 Chthoniobacterales bacterium | reverse complement strand
TTCCAGCGCCGTGAGGTTGTGATCGCGGTCGCGGTGTTACTCCTTTGCGCGATCGATCTCCGGCAATACTACATCTTCTTCGTCCAGCACGATCTCTACGAGCTGGTTACGGCCGGATTGCTGCGAGCCCTGCAAATCCTGAAATAATTAGCACGCCATCTTCAGGACCGAATCGCGCAACCGATCGCTCGATTCGATCGTTTCGCCCAGGAGATTGTAAACGGTCGGTTTCGCCACGGCCCGGACAAAAATTTGATACGAGAAGAACCCTTTGCTTATCCGGATTAGCGCCTGATTAGCCCGCAGGAAAAACTGGGAAATCGCGTTATTTCCGATCGCTTTTGGAAACGGTGCCGGGATCCCGCGCACTTCGAGAATGTTGTAGCCGGACTGTTCCAACAGCGCTTTTAGCGATCGGAAGGTGAACAGCCGTGTATGGGTCGCATCCAGGATGCCTTTGCGGCCGTAATTGAACTGCCCGAAAAACAGCATTAGGCGCGTCACGAAGAATCCGATGTTCGCTGTGGTGATGACTACTTCCGGTCTTTTGCAGACCGCCGCGAATCGCAATTCATCCATGAATTTCTCCGGCTCTTTCAGGTGCTCGATGATGTCGAGCATCATGATCTGGTCAAACGCGGAGATGTTTACCGGAAATTCTGTGCGATCGAGGTTCCAGCGGATAAAATCGATCCCGGCGTTGCCCGGCAACGCTGCCGGGATGTATTGGTCCATCCCCGTAACCTGGCAACCTTTGGCCGCCAGCTCGCGGGCGACGTAGCCTTGGCCGCAGCCGATATCAAGTAGTCGACTCCCCGGTCGCGCCGCCTCAATTGCGGCTGTGTGGGAAGAGGCGTAGCCCAGTTTCAGATCATAGGTTTCCTCCGGCGGTAACACGTCAAACTTGCGATCGAAGAGCAGGTTCATCTCGTGGAATCGCGCCCGGAGCATCGTCTTGAAAACGTCCCACGCGTACTTCAGCCCGTTGACGTGGCAAATCTCATCGCCGTAATAGGTCGGGATCGGCAGCTCCGCGATCCGCAGCTTTTTCAGGACGAACTGGACGATGATCTCGGTGTCGAAATGGAAGTCGTTCGTGTTTTTCTCAAACGGAACCTGAGCCAGCGCCGCGGTCGAATAAAGCCGGTAACCGGAATGAAATTCTGAGAGCGTGGTCCGCAGCATCCGGTTCTGGAAGGCGGTGAGGATCTGGTTGCCGATCCATTTGTAAGCCGGCATCCCGCCCTGGCGCGCCGCTTTTTTATCGATCATCCGCGACCCGAAAACCGCATCTGCTTCACCGCGGACGAGCGGCGCGATCAAATCCGGCAATTTCTCCGGCGCGTATTGCCCATCGCCATGAACGAGGGCGACGATGTCGAACCCGTTCTCGATCGCGTAGCGGTACCCGAGCTTCTGGTTTCCGCCGTAACCCTGGTTCTCCGGTGTCCGCAAAACCGTGATCTTGAAGGCCGAATCTCGCTGTTGATAACGAAGCCCGTTCCCGAAGGTATCGTCCTGCGATGAATCGTCGATGATCAGGACCTCGACGTTGTCGCCGCGGAGGCTGCGAGGAATGCGGTTGAGGACTTTCTCGATCGTGGTCTGGGCGTTGTAGGCGACGATGAAAATGAGGAGTCGCTTCCGGCCAAGATTAATCGGGCCCGGCGCGCAAGGTTCCAGCTCTGCGAGACGCATGTCCCGCTTAAAAGCTAGAATTGCGCCAATAAAAACTCACGTCTGTTACAAGTTGGCCCGGGGCGCGCTTTGGTTAGCCGGCATGTTGCCGGCCCGCGGTTATTTTTCACAGGACGCGGTCCCGACGCGCCCGCTCGTCGCCATTTATCTGGCGCTAACTATTTTGAGCTGGATCGTTTTCGGGCAAACGCTCGGCCATCCCTTTGTCGAGTACGACGACCAAAATTACGTTTACGAAAACCCGGAGATCACGGCGGGTTTGACGGGCCATGGGATCGTTACGGCATTTTCCGGTATCCACGCCCGAAACTGGCATCCACTGACCACGATTTCTCATATGCTGGATTGCCAGCTCTTCGGGTTAGATCCAGCCGGTCATCATTTCAACAACGTCCTGTTTCACACCCTGGCCGTGCTGCTGCTTTTCACGGTCTTGCGCGCGATGACCGGAGGCCTGTGGCGCAGTGCTTTTGTCGCCGCTGTGTTCGCCATCCATCCTCTGCGCGCTGAATCGGTCGCCTGGGTGGCGGAGCGGAAGGACGTTCTGAGCGCGGTTTTCTTCATGCTGACCCTGGGCGCGTATGTCCATTACGCGCGGCAGCCGTCCGTTCGGCGATATCTCTTGATCGTTTTGTTTTTCGCCCTTGGCCTCATGGCGAAACCGATGTTGGTGACGTTACCCTTGCTTCTGTGCCTGCTGGATTATTGGCCGCTGGCCAGAAATGAGAATGGAAGGACGGGGTGGTGGAGGAGGTCGATCGCCGAAAAAGTTCCGCTTTTCTTCCTTTCGTTCCTGGCGGCGATCGCGACTCTCATCGCTCAACGAACGACCGTGAATTACAGCGAGGAATTGCCGATGATCTGGCGAATCGGCAACGCTCTCTTTAGCTACGTCGCCTACCTGGGCCAAATGATCTGGCCGGCGAGGCTGGCCGTGTTTTATCCGCACGCGGCCGATCACCTGTCGGCCTGGGAGGTCGGGTCTGCACTTCTTTTGCTCGGAGGGATTACCGCGCTGGCATTTGGGTGGCGCCGGAAGCGTCCGTATCTCCTGGTCGGCTGGCTCTGGTATCTCATTGCTCTCTTCCCTGTCATCGGTTTTATCCAGGTTGGATTGCAGGGCCGGGCCGATCGTTATTCCTACCTGCCGCAGATTGGATTATACTTCGCACTGACGTGGTCCATCGCCGATTGGTCGCTCCGCTGGAAGAGGCCCGGCGTAATTTTAGCAGGCGCGGCGGCGATCATTATCGGGGCGTTGGCCTGGCAGGCCCGGATTCAGACTTCGTATTGGAGCAGCACGGAATCCCTTTGGAATCACGCGCTTGATGTGACGACCGAGAGCGACGTCGCGCACTACAACGTCGCTGCGCTTTTGCTCCGTAAAGATCAGGTGGATGAGGCGATCTCACATTACGAAAAAGCGCTCAACATCCGGTCTGACCAGCGCGAGACGCATTACCACTTGAGCGTCGCTCTTCTTCATGTTGGCCTCGGAAACGCCCTGGTGCGAAAAGGCCGCCTGGATGAGGCCCTCGTCCATTATCGCAAGGCAGTCGAATTACGTGCTGACTTCGCCGACGCGCATTCCAACCTCGCTTCCCTGCTGGCCCGGAAAGGAAAATACGCAGAGGCGATCGCGCAGGATGAGAAGGTCCTCGCGATTCCACCGGAGGACCCGCGTTCCCATCTCGATTTGGCGAGGCTGCTTCTTCAGCTTGGTCGCAACAGCGAGGCGCTGGCTCACTATCGCCGCGCCTTGGAGATCGCACCTGACTCGGTCGAGGTCCTGAGCGCTTTCTCGTGGGTTCTGGCGACGAGTTCTGACCGTACGCTAAGAAACGGTCCGGAGGCAGTGACCCTGGCGGAAAAAGCTACTCAACTAAGCAAGGGAGAAAACCCGCTGGCGCTTCGGGTTCTGGCTGCCAGTTACGCGGAATTGGGGCGCCTTCAGGAAGCGGTAGATATGGCTCACCGCGCGTTGAAACTGACAAAAGATCCGGCTTTGGCAATTTCTCTGGAACGGGACATCGAGAAGTATCAAAGTGGCGCTGTGCAACCTCCGCTCTCTTGAGGTGCGAGCGCGGTCAGCTCCCGCCCCGAAGGACCGAGTTGGCCGTCGTTAATAGCGCCGTGTCATCGCTATCGTTCAACCCGGCGAGAAAAGCACGAATCCGCCGGGACGATTGACGAAGGAAAAGTTGAGCGGCACCGCGGCTTCCTGGCGCGGAGGCGCCATTTTGAGCGACACCCTGCAGTTCGGAATCGAGGCGGCTGATCACGCAGGCCGAGGCGAACATCTCCATCGCAACGCCGGCGATCCGTTCCTGAATCAATTGCATGTCCATCACCGGCTCCCGATATTTAATTAGCGCCTTGTTCACGCTCAGATTGAAGCGCCAGATCAAACGCCCCAGTTGCGAGGCGGATGCGCGCAGGCTCTCGCTCTTCACCGGCACGTTCGGGACTTTCACGGCCGCGCCAAGCCGATTCATTCCGGCCGCCCAGGCTTTCCCCAGTCCGCGCGAAGGGTTGAACACGGTGTCGTGAATCTCCTTGAATTCCATGCCGGGACCGCGCATTCCGACCAGGGCGATGAACGACGTCAGCACTTCATTGCTCCCTTCGCCGATCTGGTTGATCCGTGCATCTCGCAACATCCGTTCGAGCGGCGAGTCGGTGAAGTAGGCCGAACCGCCGTGGATTTGGAATGCGTCGTTGACCGCTTCCCACAGCCGATCCGTCGTGAATACTTTCAGCATGGCCGTCTCGAGCATGTAATCCTCAAGGCCGCGATCGATCAGCGACGCTGTGACGGCTGTCATCGCTTCCATCGCGTAAACATCCGCCGCCATCCGCCCGATCTTTTTCTTTACCAGGTCGAAGTCGCCCAGCGTTTTCTTGAATTGCCGGCGCTGGTTCGCGTGGCTGACCGCGAGTTTTAAACAAGTCTTGGCCGCACCGGTGCAACAGGCCCCGAAGGTTGTCCGTCCAAAATCGAGCACCGTCAGTGCGACCTTCAATCCTTTGCCGATCGGCCCCAGGATATTTTCCTTCGGCACCAGCATGTCCCGCATGGCGAAACGGCCGGTCGCCGTCCCCCTAATCCCCAGTTTCTCCATCCGCGGTTCGAGCATGGTGAATCCGGGCATGTCGGGTGTGACGAGAAATGCCGTGATCGACGTTTTGTCCGAGCCCGGCACCGGGGTCCGCGCCATGACCGTCAGGACGTGCGCGATTGACGCGTTCGTGATGTAGCGCTTTTCGCCGTTGAGAATGAAATGGGAGCCATCGGGGCTGGGAACAGCGGTTGTCTGGACGTTCGCGGCATCGGAACCCGCCTGCTCTTCTGTTAACGCGAAGGCGGCCAATTGCTCACCGCTTACGAGCGGTGGCAGCCAGCGCTGTTTTTGCTCGCGGGTCCCGAAAAGGAGCAGCGCCCGAATTCCGATGGAGTGATGAGCATTGGTGAAAACAGAGGTCGACGCGCAACGGGCTCCGATTTCCTCGAGAATCTTGCAGTAGGCCCTCTGCGAAAATCCACGGCCCCCATATTCCTTCGGTGCCGTCATTCCCAGGACACCGGTGTGAGCGAGGCCATCGATCAAATGACGCGGGATGTCGGCATTCCGATCGATCGCGACCGGATCCAGATGCTCATCGAGAAAACCGCGGATTTCCGCGAGTGATTTATCGAGCTCCGCCTGTTGGGCGGCCGGGATCCGCGGATACGGCATCGCCCAGTCCGAAACAAAACGCCCCAGAAACAGCCCTTTGGCAAAACCGAGCGCCTGCGGGCCGGTGAAAAGCAACTCTTCCGCCTCTTTGATCTCCTTTTGCCGCTGAATCTCTGCTTCGTTCATAAACTACAATCCTGAATCGCTTTAAATGTTGTCCCCGGCCCGGTTCCCTTGTGGAAGCTGGGGTTTGCCGGAAGAGACCAGCTCAATTGCGCGGGACTAAATCGCGGATTCCGACCCTGCTGACAACCGATATTTTCGCCTCTTTCCGTGGGGACGGCGCGCTGCCCCGTCCGCGAGTCTAACTTTCTAGGCCAACAACTTGGCCGCCGCCGCAAGGCGTCCCTACCCGGTTACATGGCGCGCTCGAGTTTCGTCACGTAAAGAGGAAGCGACCCCAGTTGCCGGCCGTCGATCGCCAAGTCAACGGTGTATTCGCCGAATTTAGGCAGTCTGATCTGCTGAATCAAAATGACGAAATGCGAGGTGATTGTTCGCTGGCCCGGCGAAAATTTCACCGTCAGGGTCGAATCGAATTTGGGCATGACGATGTTCCCATCTTCATCCGCGAAGGTAAGGGTGACCCGATGTTCACCCTCCTCGATTTGCTCAAAGCGCAGCCGGCCCGCGATCGCGCATTGCGGATGCGCCACCGGCGCTTCGAGCGCGCGCAACGAGTCGAACGTTCCGATAATATTCAGCTTGCCGGCATGCTCGGTGGCCGCATCGCAGAGCGTGAAGATTTCTAATTGCATGAGCGGTCGCCGCGGCGACCTGAGGATCGTCCTTGATTAGCTGCAACCCTGGCTCGTACCGCACTCGGTGCAGACGCCGCAGGCTCCGGCGCGCACCACCTTGGTACTGCCGCAATGCGAGCAGGTAATGTCCATGAACATGTTGCCGAGCGCTTCCGCCACCCGGTCTGCATGGGTGTGGCCGTTGCTCGTCACGTGCGGATTGCCTTCGTTCGGCAAATGGTTTGTCACCACGTCAATCAGATCCTTCTCCGCAGTCCGGGGCAGATCGGAAACGGGCCGGTTCAAAGCCTTCTTTTCCATGTCGCCGATCTCCTTCATTGGGAGCTCGGCCTGACCGCGCGACGGAGAGGTCGCTTCCTTATAGCCTTTGATGAACTGGCACCCCAGCCAGCGAAAGACGTAATCAGTAATGCTGGTCGCGCTCCGGATATCGGGGTTCTTGGTGAACCCGCTCGGCTCGAACCGCTGATACGCGAATTTCTTTACGAGGCTTTCCAGCGGGACGCAGTATTGCAACGCGATCGAAGTAAGGGTCCCGACCGTGTCCATCAGTCCGCCGATGGTGCTCCCTTCCTTCGCCATGGTGATGAACAGTTCGCCGGGCTGGCCATCCTCGTACAATCCGACCGTAATGTAGCCTTCGTGCCCGGCGATTTCGAAGCGATGGGTCAATGACATGCGCGTGTCCTGCATCCGGTGGCGGACCGGCTGGTTCATACGGCTCCGGAGCATCGTGATCTCCCCCTCGAGCTCGAGGATGCGTTGGTGCAACTCTTCGCTGTTGACCGTGATATCGAGGCTGATCTCGTCGGCCATGCCACCCATGTCCTTGGTCTTGCGGGTATTCAAGGGCGCCGAGCGTTTGGAGCCGTCGCGGTAAATCGCAATCGCCTTTAGCCCGAGGCGCCATCCCTCGATGTAGGTGTTCATGATTTCCTCGACGCTCGCGTTGTCCGGCATGTTCACCGTCTTGGAAATCGCGCCGCTCAGGAAGGGCTGCGCGGCCGCCATCATCCGGAGATGCGCCATGTAGCCAAGGCTCCGCTGGCCCTTGTACGCTTTGAACGCGCAATCAAAAATCGAAATGTGTTCCGGCTTCAGTCCCGACGAAATCATCGAGCCGTCGGAATCTTCCACGTCCTCAATCGTGTCGAACGAATCGATATGCGCGATGATCCGCTCGATCTCCTCGGAATTGTAGCCCAGTTTTTCCAGGGCCGGCGTTACGGTTTGATTCACAATCTTCAACATGCCGCCGCCGGCGAGCAGCTTGTATTTCACCAGCGCGATGTCGGGCTCGATCCCGGTGGTGTCGCAATCCATCAGGAAACTGATTGTGCCGGTGGGCGCCAGAACCGTGACCTGGGCGTTGCGATAACCGTGCTGTTTTCCCAGCTCCGCGGCGCTGTCCCAGACTCGAGCCGCTTCTTCCTTCAAATAGGCGAACTCTTGGTTGGCCGCGATATCCCTCACCGCCGAGCGATGCAGTTCGATCACTTCGTTCATCGACGCGATATTATTTTTAGCGACCGGCTTCGCCACGCCGCTGCAGCGCGCGTCCCGATATCCAGGGAACGGCCCCATCGCCCGGGCCATCCGCGCGCTTTGCTCGTAGGATTCGCCGGTCATGATCGAAGTGATGGCGCCGCAAAGGGCGCGACCTTCCACGCTGTCGTAACCATAGCCGTAGCTCATAATGAGAGAGCCAAGATTCGCGTACCCGAGCCCGAGCGTCCGAAAGATGTGGGAGTTCTCCGCGATCTCCTTGATCGGGTAACTGGCGTTATCGACGATGATTTCCTGCGCGGTAATGTAGACGCGGACGGCCGATTTGAAGCGCTCGACGTCGAACACGCCATCCTCGTTCTTGAACTTCATCAGGTTCAATGAGGCCAGGTTGCAGGCAGTATTATCGAGGAAAAGATATTCCGAGCAGGGATTGGTGGAATGTTGCCGGTCCGTTCCCTTGCAGGTGTGCCATTTGTGGATTGTGGAATCGAACTGCATCCCGGGGTCGCCACAAATATGGGTGCCTTCCGCGATCTTCCGGAGCAACGTCCGAGCCTCTTTCTTTTCGCACGGCTTACCGTCGCGCACCTTGCGCGTCCACCATTCGCGTCCCTCGACCGCGGCATCCATGAACTCATCGCTTACCCGCACGCTCAAATTCTCATTCTGATACATGACGGAGCCATAGGCGTCTCCATTGTAGCTGCCGTCGTAGCCTTGCTCGATCAGGGCCCACGCTTTTTTCTCTTCCTTCTGCTTCGCGTCGATGAACTCCTCGATGTCCGGGTGCCAGTCTTTGAGAGTGTTCATCTTCGCGGCGCGGCGCGTTTTGCCGCCGCTTTTCACGACGTTTGCGACCTGGTCGTAGACTTTCAGGAACG
>JBBRMO010000067.1:0-8626 GCA_038230815.1 Chthoniobacterales bacterium | reverse complement strand
CGCAGTCGGTAAAACTCAACCCATCCAGTTTTTCCGTCTCCGCTTCGGAAAGGGAACCGAGCAGATACTGGATAGCTTGGCGCTCGCTCTGGAGTTGTTTATCCATCTTCATCTTGGGACCAATCGGCATTCACCCCATACAAGACAATTATTCGGAAACTGTTTCATTGCGGCGGCCGATACGTTCTTGCACGCACCGTTCGAGCTGCTCGCGAATGCGGCAAGCGCGAATGCTCAACGCGTTCATCGTGATTCCGAGCGCTTTGGCGAGCGCCCGTCGATTTTCAATTTTTACTCGTTCTTCCCCGACGTAATACCGGAAGATCAATTTCTTATTCGCCGGATCCAGTTTTTCAGCGCATTCCTCCAGCCACTTCAGCATTCGAGCCTTGCCCTCCCGATCGCCTGGATCTTCCTGTTCATGGCCAGACTCCCGGGACAATTCACTCCGCAGCCGTTGGTCTTTCGCTCCGGTTCGCAGATATTCCAAAAACACAAAGCGAGCCGTGATGTAGCAGTATCTGGCCGGAGTTTCAGTCTCGATAGAATCCACTTCCTCCAGGCGGCGCGCGACGCGATTAATCGTCTCATCCGCCAGTTCATCCGGCACCGGACAGTTCTTGCGATCGAAGTAAGCGACCAGACGGCGGCGTATTTCCAAATACTTTTGACCCTGCGAGTTCGCACCTTCATCCAGCCAATTGAGAAACCGGTCGAGAGCAACCGTGGTAAGCGACCAATCCTTCTTCAGCTTTGTCTGTTGCACAAAAACCCCGCGTCCAGAATTTGGACCTGCTCACGATCTAATCGTAAACAGCTTTTCCGTGAAATGATTATTTTGCCCGCGGCCATTCCTCGGGAGCCGTTCGTGGTGAGATAAAAGACTACTTCGATCCCGGCATCTTGGGTTAAACTCTCTCCGCTGTCCGCGTCGACGCGGGGGAGGCTTATTCTGGCGTCAACTCCGGAAGGACCCCAGCGTCAATCGCCGGTTGGCTCCGGGTCCATGGGCAATTTTCTATTTCCGTCTGCCGCTCAGCGGACTGAATTCGATCCACCGGCGCGCGGCGCAGGCTTCGAGCAAGGCCCAGTTTGGAAAGCGTCCAGATGATCCATTTGGTCGGGTCGAACTGCCAGGGCTTCACCCCGTTGCGGTAATCGTATTGGAACTCGTGGTGATAATTGTGATAACCCTCGCCCCCGGTGAAAAGGGCGAGCAGAAATGAGTCGCGGGCCGAGCATCTCGTCGAATAGGGCTGCCGGCCAATAGTGTGACAGGCGCTGTTAATCAGGAAGGTGCAATGTTGCAGAACAACAATCCGCGCCACCCCGGCAATTAAAAATGAGCCGAGCGCGCCCGGCCAGCCGTTCCAAAGAAAGCCAAGGAGCGAGGACAAACCAAAGCTGACCGTAATCGCGATGGTCTGAACGTGCCGGTCCTGCCAGCGGACGAGCTTGTCCTTCAGCAGATCGGGCACGTTGTCGTACGGTGGCGCGGGCTTTAATTTGAACAGGAGCCATCCGATGTGCGCGTGGAAAAATCCTTTCGAAATGCAGTAGGGATCCGCGTCATCATCGACATGTTTGTGGTGGCGCCGGTGTTCGCTCGCCCACATCAGGACGGAGTTTTCAAAGGCGGCCGCGCCAAAGATCAGGGTGAAAAAGCGGACCAACCAGCTGGCCCGGAAGGTGAGGTGCGAGAACAGCCTGTGATAACCCACCGTGACGCTGAACCCGCAAACAGCGAGCATCACAAAGAAGAGCGCGACCTGAAACCAGTCGAGCCCGAAGTGGTAAAGGTAGAGCGGAACAGCGGTCAGCGTAAGCAAAAGGGTGCCGGCCAGGAAGGAACTGGTTAGCCAGTTAATCCGATCGACCGGGAAGCGCCAGACCGAGGTGCGCATCTATTGACCCGGGAGGTGGAGGTTCAATTTTGTCCAGAGAAACAAAGCCAGGAGCGCTCCCAGGATGGAAAAGATAATGCCGGCGGGGTGAAAGGGAGTCCCCGGCTTCGGACGCGTAAAGAGGTGAGCGACCAGGCCCCCGACAACAGAGCCCACGATCCCGAGCACGATTGTCCAAAGCAGGGAGAGATGGACGTCCATGACCGACTTCGCCACGAACCCTGCGATGAGACCCACGATTATGTACCAGATAAGATGAAGCATGTTTCCTCCCTTTTGTTTTGGTGATAGGCCGAAGCCTCCGGGCCGACGCAGCCGGTCAGGATTTCCTTGCTGGCGACCGCTTGCTTTCTTCCTGCCCTGCGATGTTGTTTCGAAGCCGTGTCGGCAAGGCGGAGAGCGCGCTATTTCCGGTAATCGCCGATTCCATGGGATTACGCCTCGCCGCTGGTCAGAGGAGAAAAGACCGTGCCAGCGTCTTCCCTCTGAGGATGCTGGCCCCTTTCGATGCGAAGCGGACCTTCTCCCGTGAGCGCGGACAGTTCGTTGTAGAAGTCGATCAGACAGTGAAAATTTCGTCGCACGTACTGGAAGGCGGCTTCGTCGAAATCCGACGGCCTTTCGTGGAGCGGACGAACTGGCGCCAGCTTGTGGCCCATCTCCATCAATCCGAGCATCAAAGCGATCGCGCTGATGGGGGCGCGCAACTCTTGCGAGTGCGCGATGAGCCACTCGTTCTTCGTGCTATTTGCCAGTTCCAGCGCGGCCAGGTAACGATCGGAATCGCGCCGCGTCTCGGCGCGAGCGGTGATGTCGCGGATATTGCATTGAATGACCTTGTGCTCCTCGACCCAGTAAACATTGCTCACAAATTCCACCTGGATCTGTCTTCCATCTCTGCGCTGGAGGGGGAGATTTTCGTAACGGATATATTCGTTCTCCTGCAGCTTTCCGAAGGCGGCGTAATTGGCGGCGACGTCCTTGAATTGTCCAATCTCCCAGAGCTTGCGGCCGCGTAGTTCGTCGAACGGGTAATCGAGCAGATCGATCAGAAATGGATTCACGTCCATGATCTCCCCACTGTCCGCGTCGAGAATCAGGATGCCGTCCTGAGCGGTTTCAAACAAACGGCGGTAACGCAGTTCGGAGGTCCGTAAAGCGTCCGAGAAATCCTCTTCCCGGTTCTGACCGGGAACTCCATTATTTCGGGTGGTCGTCTTTCTCCCGCTGGAGGTTTTCATCGGTCGAGCGCCGCGCTCATCGACGCCGCGATAAGTTCGTCCGGATAGGTCCCTATCCCTTCGGTAAAGACGGCTCCTTGCGAATACTGGGTTTTCGAAAGGACGCCGCTTTCGGTAGTTAGGGTTCCTTCAACCCCGTGGAGGTTACCTTTCCAGACCGCGGACGCGTTTCGATTCATGATAATTCGGAGTTTCTTCTCCACAGTTCAGCCGGCATCGCCGCATTAAGCCCATGATCGCCGGCAGACCAATATCTTCTTGGCAGCACGTCATACTTTGAAGGTATGGCGACTGATCTCCGAGGGGACTTGCCGGTCGTAATCGGCTGTGCTTCTTGTACTAACCGGCGGAACTGTGATCGCGCTTCCGAAGGACAACCCCCCTCCCGGCAAAGCCAAGGTCGACCTGAAAGCGCTCGCAGCCATGTTTTTCATCGGCATGTCGATGGCGAGTTACCTGTATTACCGCAACTGGCTCGTGAAGACGTGCCAGCACGTCGCGTTCACGCCAAAAGTGTTGCAGGATGTCGACCTGGAACGAAAGATGATTCACGCGGTGGCGTCCGGACTGGGAATCGCGATCGTGCCGGAACACCTGAGAAAACTGGAGCACGAGAACGTCGTCTTCCGGCCGCTCGATACCGTTATTATGACCGAAGGTGGCGTCGCCTCGGAGGAACGAGAATCCTTCCGCAGCGTTGCGCGCGGACGTGCAAATCATCGAAAAAGCTGGCAGCGTGCATCGGTTGACTTGAGGGATTGCCGTCCCCGGAAATTCTCCTCCTTCTGCCCGCAATGGTGCGCGGTGCAGGGTTCGAACCTGCGACCCCTACCGTGTCAAGGTAATGCTCTACCACTGAGCTAACCGCGCGGATGAAGAAATGATAAGTGAATAGTGATCAGTGATCAGTCAAGGGGAAGCCGGGCGGCTATCCCCAATTTACCGACCACCCTTCACGATGATCGCGCCGCGCGCGATCAGGCCGCCAGCTTTGCCGCGTCTTTGTGGCCGAGAATGCGGACGGTCTGTTGAAGCTGCTCTACCTTAAGCGGCTTCTTTAACACCGTTACCGGACCACGCGCCAGAATTCGGTCCAGCATTTCGCTGTCCGGGTAACCGGTAATGACCACGATCGGCAAATCGGGATCCGCTTCCTTGGCGGCGGCGTAAACGTCGTCCGCCGGACCGTCCGGCAATTTCAGATCGAGAAAGAGAAGATCGAATTTTTGCTTTTCCAGGGCCGCCAGGGCCTCTTTTACCGTGCCGACAACGACGCGGCTAAAGCCGATTTTTTTCAGGAAAATCTTAAAGAGACTCTGGAGGCTTTCATCGTCATCGACCACCAGCACAGTCGGCTGCCCCGACTTGTCTTCCTTCAAAATGTCCTTATCGAGCGACGCCTTTTTGATCCGCCAGCGGCCCCCAATTTGGATGGCCGGCAACTGGCCGCGCTGCACGAGATAATAGACGGTCGGCAACGGAATCCGGAGATATTTGGCCGTTTCTTTGACCGTCAAAAGGTTGTGCATTGGAGAAAAACAGCAACTTGCGCCACAATGAGCAAGCCTTTTCCGCTTGGGAGGATCATTATTAAATTTATAGTCATTGTCAATGCCTGATTCGGGTTTTTTCCTACCCTGGGATAGGTCGGAGCCGGGCCACTGCAAAGGAAAGCCAGGAAAACCGCTGTCATCCTGAGCCGCGCAGACGCCGAAAGACCTCACCAGCTCTCAAATCGCTATCGCGAGAGAGTTCGCGAATTTCGTCAGCGGGCTCGTTATGCTTGGCCATGGCCGAATTTGCAACTGCGAGCTCCTCGCCGGCTGCCGCGGTCGGGATGACAGCTGATCGCACGCCTTCACAGATCGTGACTGGACAAGGTGGAGGGGGCGGTTGACTATTTCCCCCCTTTAAATGAGCGCCCTCTTTTTCAAGCGATTCCTGCAACGTCCGTTTCAAATCGCTTCCATTGTCCCCAGTTCCAAAGCGCTCGTTAAGAAGGTCGCGCGCAAGATGGATTTCACCGGCCCGCGGGTGATTGCCGAATACGGCCCGGGCGAAGGAGTACATTCGCGGGAGATCGCGCGCCGGATGTCGCCCGACTCGAAACTGCTCCTCTTCGAATTGGACGCCGCCTTCTCGCGTGACCTGCAACGCCAGTTCGCAAACGATCCCCGGGTTCATGTTATCAACGGGGATGCCGCCAAACTTCCGGAAGAGCTGGAGCGCCGCGGAATTCCCCGATGCGACTACATCCTGTCGGGCATTCCATTCAGCATCCTCGAGATCACGAAGAAACGGGCGCTTCTCGAGAAAACCTACGAAGCGCTGGCCGACGGCGGCAGCTTCATTATCTATCAGGTCACGAATGAGCTTCGACAGCACGCCACACTTTTCGATCGCGCGGAATCCCAGTACGTCCTCCAAAATATTCCGCCGATGTTTCTCACCGTTTTTCACAAGGTGAATCTCCGGAACGGCCACCGGCGCCCTCAGCGACCGGCGGCGGCTCTCTCCACCAACCACCATTCGGCATGAAGGCCGAATCGACCCGGATCGAGAAGGACTCGATGGGCGAAATGTCCGTCCCGGAGTCCGCGCTCTACGGCGCGTCGACCCAGCGGGCCGTCCTGAATTTTCCGATCAGCGGCCAGCGGTTTTCCCGGCCGTTCATTCGTGCGCTCGGCCTGATCAAGTGGGCCGCGGCCCAGGCAAACGCCGATCTCGGCCTGCTCGATTCGCACCGGACCGCGTTCATCGTCCAGGCCGCCGAAGAAGTGGTGGAGGGAAAGCTCGACGCCCATTTCCCGCTCGACATTTTCCAGACCGGCTCGGGCACGAGCACGAACACGAACGCGAACGAGGTTATTTCGAACCGGTCCTGCCAGCTCGC
The DNA here is from genome assembly GCA_038230815.1 of Chthoniobacterales bacterium. GTDB lineage: Bacteria > Verrucomicrobiota > Verrucomicrobiia > Chthoniobacterales > UBA10450 > AV80. The sequence goes on along the minus strand of JBBRMO010000067.1, from coordinate 2,588 downwards.
GGGCAAACCAATCGGCGCGAAAGATCCGGTCCACCCAAACGATCACGTCAACATGGGCCAGTCGAGCAACGACGTGATCCCATCCGCGATTCATATCAGCGCGGCGGAACAATTGCAGCATTGCCTCGACCCCGCGCTCGAGAAATTGCAGGGAGCGCTTGAAGCAAAGGCGAAGGAGTTCTGGGAGATCATCAAGATCGGCCGAACCCATTTGATGGATGCGACCCCGGTCCGGCTCGGCCAGGAATTTGGCGGGTATGCGCGCCAGGTTTATTATGCACGCGAACGCACGCGCCGCGCCGTCGAAGTGCTCTCCGAGCTGCCGCTCGGCGGCACGGCGGTCGGCACGGGTTTGAACCGGCACCTGGAATTCCCCGGTAAAGTGATGCGGCACCTCGAACAGCGAACCCGGATCAAATTTCGTGAAGCGGAAAATCATTTTGAAGCGCAGGGCGCGAAGGATGGCGTCGTCGAAGCAAGCGGACACCTGAAGACGATCGCGGTGAGCCTGTTCAAGATCGCGAACGACATTCGCTGGCTCGGGAGCGGGCCGCGTTGCGGCATCGGCGAGATTCGATTGCCAGCGACGCAGCCAGGGAGCTCCATCATGCCGGGGAAAGTGAACCCGGTCATGTGTGAAGCGCTCATGATGGTTTGCGCGCAGGTGATCGGAAACGACTCCTGTGTCACCTGGGCGGGCGCGAACGGCAATTTCGAGCTCAATGTCATGATGCCGGTGATGGCGCACAATCTTCTCGAGAGTATCAGGCTGCTCGGGAATGCCTGCGATGCGTTCTCGGAAAAATGCGTAACCGGAATTGAAGCGAATCAAGAACGCTGCCGGGAGCTGGTCGAGCTCTCGATGGCGATGGTCACGAGCCTGGCGCCGAAGATCGGGTACGATCGCGCCGCGGAGATCGCGAAGGAAAGCGCGAAGACCGGCAAGACCGTCCGCGAGATTTGTCTCGAGAAAACAGTATTGCCTCCGGCTGAACTGGAGCGCGCGCTCGATCCGGTGGCGATGACGGAACCGGGCGGAGAAGATTCCGCCGGAGGTTGACCATCATGCGCGGAACCACCCATGCCGCTGTCGCGCTGGCCATGGCAGGAGTGCTTGCCTCCATTTCCAGCGCAGCGGAAAACCGGATCGACCTGGCCACCTTGATCACAAAAACGGACGCGCAAGCCGCGCTGGGCGAGCTGGTCAAGGATTCTCAGGCTCGCAACGACGAAGGCGCGGATGGATATTATTCCCGCTGCAATTATTATAGCAAAAACCCGGGTAAATCCCTCGTTCTCCGGATCCGCCAGGCATCGCCCGGCCAGCTCGAGCCGAAAAAGCAGTTGGAAGAAATGAGCGCGGGCAACGACAGGTTCAAACCAGTGAACGGCCTCGGTGAAAAAGCGGTGCTGGTGAGGGAAGGGCCGGACAAAGGTCCCACCCACGCCCTTATGCTCTACGTCGTCGCGAAGCAGAACGCTTTCATCACCGTGGGGATCAGCGGCGTGGACGACGAAAAAGGCGCGACGGAAAAAGCGAAGGCGCTCGCGAAAAAAATTCTGGGGAAACTCTAGCGCCATGGTTGCCAACGTTCACGGTCCACAATTCTCCGGAGGCGCGAACATCGCCATCAAATGCCCGAGCCATACCTACGAGCAAACGATGCATTTCTATCGCGACACCCTGGGCCTGCCCCTGATCGAGGAAGAAGCGGACGGCTGCATTTTTCAATTCGGCCCGAATCGGCTCTGGCTGGACCGTGTGCCAAACCTGAGCCATCCCGATATCTGGCTCGAACTGGAAACCAACGACACCGAAGCGGCCGCTTCCTATCTAAAGATCAACGGCGTGCCGAGACGCGACGAAGTCGAGCAGCTCCGGGAAGATTTCGACGGTTTCTGGATTTCCGATCCCGCTGGCGTGATTCATCTCGTCGTCGGCGACGAAGAATAATTCGCTCGGGATGACGCGCTCTTTCGTTTTTGCAGTATTCGTCAGGCCGCGCGAGTCGCCTTGTCCGGCGCGGGCGACGTCTGAAAGAAAATGCTATCGAATGTCGGTTGAAACGCGCGCCCGGAGGTCTGGCCGATCGTGAATCGGAGACTGATCTGGCTTTGAGCGGCGCAATGAACCTCAATTTCGCCGCGCCCCTTCTGCGCGAGCATGGCACGGATCGCGCCTGCCGCCAGCTCCGGCGTGTTGCAATCCCGGCTGAGATGTCCAAGCACCACCCGCTCCAGTTTTCCGCCGAGCAATTGCTCGATTACGGTCGCCGCCGCCGTGTTCGACAAATGGCCGTGGCGCGATTGGATTCGCTGCTTCACGGGCCACGGCCGGTGCGGATCGGCCTGTAACATTTTTTCATCGTGGTTGGTCTCGATCACAAGGGTGTGCACTTTCCGCAAGCGCTCCACGACGACCTTGGTGGCGTAGCCGAGATCGGTGATAAACCCGAGCGCGCTTTCGCCGGAATGAAACGCATACCCCACGGGATCGACCGCGTCGTGCGGCACCGGAAAAGTTTGAACGTGAATATCACAAATCGAGAACTCGGAACCGGTCTGGAAGAGCCGCCAATTCCGGTGAT
>JBBRMO010000066.1:0-8651 GCA_038230815.1 Chthoniobacterales bacterium | reverse complement strand
TTTTAAATCCACTTTGAGTTGGTTCATCGCCTCAAAGAGTGGCTTCCATCAGCCCCTCCAGAAACAATGTTCTGCCTCCTCAAAGGTGGGTGGTTTTCATTCGACCTTTACTGGGTGGTTTTGACCGTCCGCTGACACTAGCGTGAACCAGGGATTCCTGAATCAAACATTTAAACGGTAAGCGCGCGCCACTCCACTCTTTTCCCATCGGTGTGGCGCGCGTTTGTGATGTTTGCATCAGACGGTTGTTCTTCCACCGCGTCGGCTGATCAAGCTGACGATGAAGAGCACCAGAAACACAACGAAGCAGATTTTCGCAAGTAGCGCGGCCGTCCCTGCCACAAGTCCAAACCCCAGAAACGCTGCGACCAGCGCGATGATCAGAAACAGAATACTATAGTGTAACATATATCTCCTTTTGCGGATATTGTGCCACGGAGCGGAGCGGGGGCAACGTGTCCCCTCCCTGAAGATTACCTGAGTAAATTGCGCCCTTCCGAACGTAGGTTTAAAGCATTTTCCCTATAAGCGCTTGTCGGCTGCAGATAAGGGATGGCGGCGCTCAGGGCGCCGGAAGAACATCGAGCTTCTGCTTCACTTTATCTCGCGTCTTTTCGTCCGGGTGGGCGCCCAGGGACTGGGTGTAGGCAGCCCGGGCCTTATCGAATTCTTTGAGAGCCGCCTCGATATCTCCAAGATGTTCGAGCAACGTCGGATCGTCTTTGCCCGCCAGCTCGATCGCTTTTTTGATGGGGGCCACGGCGTCTCCGGGCTTTCCGGCCTTGAACAATACCCAGGCAAAACTATCGAGGATCGCCGAGTTTTCCGGCTCGATCTTCACCGCTCGTTCGAGCATCGAGCGGGCTTCGTCCAGGTTTTCTCCCCGTTCCGCCCACATATACCCGAGATAGTTCAATGCTTCCGCGTAATCGGTCTTCAGCTCAAGCGCGTGTCGTAGCGCCTTTACAGCGTCCGGAATATTACCGGTCCGTTCGTAGGCGGAGCCAAGTTGGTAGTAGAAGATATGGTTGAGCCGACTGGGATCGCTGGTTTTTGCGATTAATTCTGCGGAGGTAAGGTAAGAGAGCGCCCGGGACCACTCGTCCAATTCTCCCTGGGCGATGCCGGTGTAGAATTCGAGAGTGAAGTTCAGCTTGAATTTGCCTCTCGCTTTTTCGAGCAGAGCGAGTGCTTCCTCGGGTAGATGCCGGGCGATCTGGACGCCGGCGAGGTCGTAGTAGATCGGCTCGAATTCCGGATTCAACCGCAACGCCGTTTCGTAACTCTGGGCCGCTTTCTCGTAGTCCTTGGCTTCATACGCCAGGCTGCCGAGGAAAAAATAGGTTGAAGGGTCGGTGGGGTTTTCTTTCTGAATTTCCTGGAGAAGTTTGGCCGCTTTTTCGTTCTTGTCCGATCGAATGTAAATATTCGCTAAACGTTCCCGCAGCCCTGGAATGCCCGGGAAACGTTTTAACAGGCCTTCGTAGAGGGGTTCCGCCTTAGCAACCTCGCCATTCAGCAGGTATAAATCGGCAATTCTTTGCACGATTATCGGATTCTCCGGGTTCTGCCGCGCCGCCGCGTTCAGCATGAGAATGGTTTTTTCTTTCGTCTCTGCATCACTGAAAAGTTGCTGCCGATTGTAGCGCAGTAGAAGGTCCGCACCGCCCAGCAGGAACTCGGGAGAACTATTCGTCCGGCTGGTCGCCTGTCCAATGACCGCCAGAGCCTCATTCGTCCGACCCGTCAGCAGATAGAGCGCAGAAAGATTCTGATAACCTGCCAGATTATCGGGCGCGTTCTGGATCGACTGCTGGTTGGCCTCAACCGCGAGATTGGTTTCGCCAGACTGAATATAAGCCACGCCCAGCAACGCGTAAGTCGACCCCGGGGGGTGTGGTTGGAGGGTCGCTTCCCGCAACAAATCGATCGCCTCTTTGTTCCGTTGCTCGCGAATAAGGCGACGACCCACCTCCAAAACCAGCGTTTCCTCGTGAATATCCGCTAACGCTGATTTCAGGAATTCATCGGTCGCCTGCTTTTCATGGCTGTTCAGCTCGTCACTAATCCCGGCCGCATAATGGGCCAGGCCGTCGACCCTTTGATCGAGGAGCGCTTCTTCTTTCGGGGACAAGGGAAGAATCGTCGTCTCCTTCACGTCGGGCCGCGTGTGAGCGCAACCCAGAAAAATAATCAGGCCCATGCTGCTTCCAATCAGGATGCAAGCTGGTATTCGCTTCCTCCAGCCAAGGGCGCGCACTGTCATAAGTTCAACGTCTGGCGAGGCTAATTCCCAGTGCGGAGAGTGTCAATTTCCCGCCGGAAGGCCGTGCGATTTTTGGATTTCCAGAAAAAGGGCTCACGTTCGTTCCAGATCGATAAATCCATGTTCCGGATCGACCGAAAGCAGCCGGACGTGCGGGCGATCCCCGACCAACAGGCCGCGTTCACCCCGGACAACTCGACCTTCAGCGGCAGGATGTTTCAACCGGACGTAGGTGCCTTTGGCCGATGCGCCAGTCACAACGCAGGGGAAAACCTCGCCGATACGGTCGCGGAGCAGGAAAGCGGCGGCGACTTTTCGCATGAGCCGTTCCACTTTGCGGGCGGCATCTTCACGCTCGGTGCAATGCTGAGCGATGTTTTCGAGGCTGGTTTCGGAAAAGGGCCTGGGCTGACCGGCCAGGCACGCCAGAAGCAAACGCTGAATGACTTGATCCGCGTAGCGGCGATTGGGCGCGGTAGAGTGGCTGTAGTCATTGAGAGCGAGGCCAAAGTGGCTGGATTGCGGACCGGTTGGCGTTTCGACCCGGTAAAGGCCTGGACCAAGGAGTTTGAGGATGCTCAGGGAAAGATCGCCGTACCCCGGCAGGTCCGCAGCACGCCGCGAAGCCAGGAAATCCGAAAGCGCTTTGGGGGAGGGGATCTCGGGAAGTGAAAATTGAAAACCGGCCGCGAGCTGGCGAATGCGCTCCCAATCCCGCGGCGCTTCGACGATCCGCTCGATAATCGGCCAGCCTCGCGCTTTCAAAAAAGTGGCGCAGGAAACATTGGCCGCGATCATGAAACTCTCGATCATATCGCGAGCGCGATTGCGATTAATTAATGTGAGATCGACGAGCTTTCCATCCCGCGTAATCGGCTGAGCCTCGTCCGAAGAAAAGGTGAGCGCGCCCATGGCCTTCCGCAGCGTTTCGAGGTGTTCCGCGGCCGTGAATTGGAGGTCGAGCTGTTCTTTTAGTCGCGGGTTCGAGCAGATGCTCTCGGCTTGCGCGCCGTTTTCACAAGCGCCACCCACATCGTCGTACGAAAGTTTGGCCTGGTTGCGGACTAGTGCCCGGTAAATCTCCGGTTCGTGCACCTGTCCATCCGCTTCCACCAGCATTTCGATGACTACCGCGGACCGGTCCTGATCCTGAGCCAGAGAGGTCTTATCCGTGGAAAGCGCTTCCGGCAGAAGCGGAAAGATCTCGCTGGGGGTATAAAGCGTGACTGTATTCTGGGAAGCACGCTGGTCAATGGGCCCTCCCGGGGCCAGGTATCCTGCGACGTCCGCAATCCCAACCAACAAGCGGATGCAGCTGCCCGACCGTTCGGCATATTCGATCTGGTCCAGGTCACGCGATTCCTGGTTATCGATCGAGGACCAAAGGAGGTTTCGCAGATCACGCAGGCCTGAAGGCAAGGGGGTGGAAGTGATGCGCTGGACCTCCGCTTGAGCCTCCGGCGAAAAATCGGGGAGAAAACCGCGTTCGACCAATGCGCGCCGGGCGCGATCCTCCAGGTTGAAAGTTCCATTCATATCAGACCTCGTTTTCGCAGCATCGCTTCCATGGCTTTGTCCATCATCAGTTCCGCGAGTGGCCGGGTCGCTTCGTCCAACGCCAGGTGTGCGGTTTTCAGGCCGCTGACGTCGCCGGATTCGCCGCCGGATCGCAGGAGATCTGCGACGCGATCGAGCGCCTGCTCGATCGCGGAGCGCTGGGCAAAAGGGATCTCGCCGCCGGATTGGGTGAGGCCGGCCCGAGTGGCTTTGATCGTTTCCTCCGCTTTCAATTTCGCTTCGATCCAACGCCGCGCCGACAGATCTTCGAACGCATGTTCCACGCTTTCCTCGACCATCCTTTGAACCTCTGCGTCGTTCACATCCACGGCCGATTTGACCTCGACGACCTTCTCCCTTCCGGTGCGGGTATCGCGCGCGAGCACCCGGAGAATACCATTCGAATCGATCTCAAACTGGACTCCCACGCGCGGGACGCCCCGAGGGGCGCGGTCGAATTCCAAAGTGAAGCGTCCGAGGCTCCAATTATCTTTGGCGCGCTCCCGTTCCCCCTGCAGAACGTGAATCAGCATCGAGGGCTGATGGTCTACTGCTGTGGTGAACATCTCGCCCGCCTTGATGGGAATGGTTGAGTTGCGGGGGATGATCACGTTCATCAACCCGCCGAACGTCTCGATCCCGAGAGAGAGCGGCGTGACATCCAACAGCAGCACGTTCTTAAACCCGCCGCTGAGGATTTCCGACTGAATGGAGGCGCCTAAGGCGACCGCTTCGTCGGGATTCTGAGAGGTGTTGAGCATCGGTCCATCGGCTTTGTGATATTGAGTGCCAATTCGGATCGAGCCGCTCACCGTTTCGAATTCACTGCAGCCAAACCACTCGGAAACCAGTTGCCGGACCAGCGGCATTCGTGTTTGGCCGCCGACGAGAATCACCTGGCCAAGATCGCCGGTTTGCAGTTTCGCGTCGGAGAGTGCACGGAAGCAATGTTCCCGTGTGCGCAAAATAATGTCCCGCGTGAGCTCCTCCAGTTGGTCCCGCGTAAGTGTGTATTCGAAGCTGAAGTCGGGTGTAAGAAACGGAAGTGAAATGGAAACCGAGGTTTCGCTCGATAGACGAATTTTTGCCGCTTCGGCGGTTTCCCTCAATTGCGCCAGAAGCCGGAGGTCTGCAGATGGATCCGGACCCGCTGCGTCTTTAATGAGAGTGCTGAGAAAATCGACCAATCGTTTATCGAGATCATCGCCGCCGAGACGCGTATTGCCGCTGGTCGCGAGGACCTGAAACACTCCCTCGTGCAGTTCAAGAACCGAAAGATCGAACGTGCCGCCGCCCAAATCGTAAACCGCAATTTTCGAGCGCTCGCCCAGTTTATCCAGGCCGTAGGCCAACGCCGCCGCGGTCGGTTCATTCAAGATGCGTTCGACGGTAAACCCGGCCAATTCGCCCGCCGCTTTGGTCGCGTTACGTTGCGCGTCATTGAAATAAGCGGGCACGGTGATGACCGCGCGCGTGACCTCCTCGCCAAGGTACGCTTCGGCGTCGCGCCGAAGTTTTCGCAGAATCTCCGCGGAGATTTCTTCCGGCGTGAGAAGGCGACCTTCCATGGGGATGCGAACAGGGCCCGCTCCTTTCGCCTCGAGCGGAAAAGTCACGAGCCTTTCTTCCGCCGACAAATCATTGGCGCGGCGCCCGATAAAACGCTTGATCGAGTAAACGGTTTCCGCCGGTTTGAGCACGCGAACGCGATTGGCTCTTTCGCCGACCACTGGGTCAGAGCCATCTGCGGGAAAATGCACAACGGAAGGGGTTAACCTGCGACCCTCCCCGTCGGCGATGACAAACGGGATTCCAGAATCAACCGTGGCGACGAGGGAATTGGTCGTGCCGAGATCAATGCCGATTATCCTGCTCATTGCGAAGGGTAAGTCATTTCGGTCTTACCTGGGTGGCAGGTCCTTGCGCGGAAAGAGCGGGGACGGTGTGCCAATCTGATGCCCTTCGACCAGCCCGCCCCAGGCCAGGTTGGCCAGGGTTTGCGTCGAACTACCGAGATTGAGCTGCTCCAAAATTTTCGCCGAAGTCGCGGGGAGGACTGGAGCGACCAAAATGGCGATCAGGCGGCAGACCTCAGTCAGATTATAAAGAACTTCGTCCAGGCGTTTGGCTTGAGCCGGATCTTTCGCGATTTTGAACGGCGCGGTCTGATCGACGTACTGGTTGGCTCTCGTCACTAAACCCCAGGTAGCAACCAGGGCGTCCTGGATTTGATGCTGTTCGTAGCTGGACCGGGCGTTCTGGATCATCCCGGTAGCTTCGCGTTGCAATTCCGTGGAGGCCGCAGGAATTTTCCCCGCGCGATAGCGATTCAGCATTGAAAGAGAACGGTTCACCAGATTTCCGAGGCCGTTCGCCAACTCCGAATGGTAGCGGGCCTGAAAACCGGCATCGGTCCAATTGCCGTCCGGTCCCATGTCGAGTTCGCGAGTTACATAGTAACGAAAGGCATCCAGGCCCCATTCGTTAATCACCGCGATCGGGTCAACAATGTTTCCCGTGGACTTGCTCATTTTCTCGCCATCCTTTTCCCAGAAACCGTGGGCGAGAATCTGCTTCGGCTGCGGGAGGCCCATCGCCTTGAGCATGATGGGCCAGTAGATCGCATGAAATTTTATGATGTCCTTGCCAATGACATGCACGTCCGCCGGCCACAACTCGAGTCCCTGTTGGAAGCTGGGGAGCTGCGCGATCGGTGATTGTCCAAGACCAAGCGAGCCGACCACATTCGGGTCGCCGTAAGCCGCGGGTATCGTGAGGTAATTCACCAGTGCGTCAAACCAGACGTAAGTGACGTAATCCGGATCGAACGGCAACGGGATTCCCCAATTCAGACGCGCCGCGGGGCGGCTAATGCAGAGATCCTCAAGCTCATTATTCTTTAAAAACCCAAGAATCTCGTTCCGCCGGCTACGCGGAACGATAAAATCCGGATTTTTTTCGATATAATCGATGAGCCAGGGTTGTTCGTTCTTAAGCTTGAAATAGTAATTCTCTTCGGAGAGGCGAATTACTTCGCCATAAATGGGCTCGAACGTCCCGTCGGGGCGGCGATCCTTTTCCGGCAGGAATGTTTCCTGGCGAGTCGAGTAAAACCCGGAATACGCTGCTTTATAGAAGTGCCCGCAGGCTTGCAGTTTGGTCAAAATCGCCTGCACCACCGTTTTGTGGCGAGGCTCGGTCGTGCGGATGAAATCATCGTTCGTCAGCTTGAGCCCGACCGCGAGTTGCCGCCAATCCGCGGCGAGCGCATCGCAATAGTCCTGGGCGGTTTTCCCTTCCGCTTGCGCGGCCTGCTGGACCTTTTGGCCGTGCTCATCGAGGCCGGTTAGAAAAAACGGTTCGTGCCCGAGAGCCGTCTCCACTCGCGCGATCACATCAGTTATGACCTGCTCATAAGCGTGCCCGAGATGCGGCTGGCCATTGACGTAATAGATTGCGGTGGTGATGTAAAACCGTTTGCTCATCCCGGCGTTACTCTGGCGGAACGATCTTTCAAAAGCAAAGGTTTGAGCGGACGCGCGCTTTCTGGAACGATCGGAAAAGTGCCGTTTTTTCCGATGGTGTTGCTTGCACCGGACTCCCTTCCCGCATAGGTTGTTCGTCTGTTTTTATGACGTTGACGGAGAAAATTTTGGCGCGAGCGGCCGGCAAAGCAAAGGTCTCCGCTGGAGAAAACATTTGGGTCAAAGCAGATGTTCTCATGACGCATGACGTTTGCGGTCCGGGCACGATCGGTGTTTTCAAACGTGAGTTCGGCCAGCAAGCGAAGGTGTGGGACCGAAATAAGGTCGTGATCATTCCGGACCACTACATTTTTACGGCGGACTCCAAGTCGAACCGTAATGTCGACATTCTGCGGGATTTTTCGAAAGAGCAGCAATTACCTTATTTTTACGACGTTATCGATGACCCGAACGGGCATTGGGTTTTTGATCCATCGAAAGGCGCTCTCAAAAAGCAGTACGGCTCCAACTTTGCCGGCGTTTGCCACACCGCGCTTCCCCAAAAAGGCCATACCCGTCCGGGAGAAATCCTCTTCGGCACCGATTCGCACACCTGCATGGCGGGCGCATTCAACGAATTTGCGACAGGGATCGGCAATACCGATGCCGGTTTCGTGATGGGCACAGGGAAACTGCTGATCAAAGTTCCCGAGACGATGCACTTCCGTCTGGAAGGGCAGCTCCAGCCAGGGGTCATGGCCAAAGACATCATCCTTCATGTAATCGGCCAGATCGGTTTCGATGGAGCCACGTATCGCGCTTTGCAGTTCGACGGGCCCGGCGCCGCGACCCTCACGATGGATGATCGTATGACCATCGCGAACATGGCGATCGAAGCGGGCGGGAAGAACGGAATTTTCGAGTTTGATGCGAAAACTAAAGCGTTTGTCGATCATCGCTGCAAAGTTAACGGGACCAAGAGCGAATATGAGCCCGTCGAAAGGGATCAGGACCAGCAGTTCAGTTACGATATGACTGTTGACCTGACGAAGCTCGAGCCCACCGTCGCCTGCCATCCGGACCCCGGCAATCGTAAGCTGGCCAAGGAACTTCGCGCGGTGAAGCTGGACCGCGCCTACATGGGCTCCTGTACCGGCGGCAAGACGAGTGATTTCCTTGAGTTTGCGCGTGTTTTGAAGGGGCGGCGCGTCATGATCGACACGTTTGGAGTACCGGCGACGCCGGAGATCGTTCACGATCTCCAAAGCGCCCGGTGGGGCGAAAAAACGGTATGGGACATACTGGTCGATGCTGGCGTGCAAATGACAGAGAACGCAGGCTGCGCCGCGTGCCTGGGCGGTCCC
>JBBRMO010000065.1:0-8745 GCA_038230815.1 Chthoniobacterales bacterium | reverse complement strand
CCCCGCGCGCCCTTTTTTTCTTATTATTTGTCACCCCCGGGACGCTGCCGCGGATCCAGATGAAGACGAAAAGCAGCGCGGCCAGCTTGGCAAAGAACCAGAGGTACGACGGAACGAACTCGAGCACCCGCAGCGGTGCCTGCCAGCCGCCGAGGAACAACGTCACCGCCAATCCACTGACGGCGAACATTCCAAAATATTCCGCGAGGAAAAAGATAGCATACTTGAAGCCGGAATACTCGGTCATGTGTCCGGCCACGATCTCGGATTCGCCTTCTGGAACGTCGAAGGGCGTGCGATTGGATTCCACCAGGCCTGACACAAAAAACAGGATGAAAGCCGCAGCGCCCCACGGTGTGAACACAAACCAGCGCGGCGCGAAGCCATGGGAATATCCCGCCTGCGCCTCGACAATCGCATCCGGCGAAAGCGAGCCGACGAGCATAACGACGGGTAGCACCGTGATGATGAGCGGCAATTCGTAGCTAACCATCTGGGCGATGGCGCGCATCGCCCCGAGCATTGAGAATTTGTTGTTGCTCCCCCACCCCGCCATAAAAACCGCCAGCTCCGTCGCCGAGCCGACCGCGAAGAAAAACAGAATGCCGCCATCGATCGAAAACGCGGTCATGTTTCGACCGTAGGGGATGACGCCGAGGGCGAGAATCGCCGGCGCCGCCATCATGATCGGCGCGAGGAAATGAACGACCTTGTCTGCGCGCGCGGGAACGATGTCCTCCTTGATGAGGAGCTTGATCCCATCGGCGATCGGCTGGAAAAGCCCGAACGGCCCGACGCGATTCGGCCCGTAACGATTCTGGATTCGCCCAAGGATTTTCCGCTCCAGGACTGAGATGAGCGCGAAAAGCGACATGAACACCCCGAGCAGTGCCGAGATATTAATCAGGCTGGAAGCAACCGCCTGCGTCCAATCGGGCGCCGACGAAAGGAACGAAAGCAGCCAATGCTTAAGTGAAATAAAAGCCTGATCGACCGAATTCCCGCTCATTCGCCCTGAAGGAAAGCGGTCGGTGATTGCTTAGGCAAGGCCGAAAGACTCCGGTTTGGCCGCGGAAACTTTAAAGTTCCAGATCGGGCAAGTCCAACGGCCGGCCAACCGCCCGTTTGTTTTGGATAAAATTCTGTTTGCTCAAAACGAAGACGGAAAGGTCGTCGATCTTCGCTGCGCCTTTCCCTGCAAAAAATTCGGCATTGGAAACGCGTTCTCAGCCTCCGGCAAAATGAGGATGTCGAGATCGCCCGTGTAGCGGGAACGGCCGTGAAAGGCGAGGCTGTGGGCGCCCACGATGACGCCAGTCAACGCGGCGAGCGTTTAGTAATTCGACAAACTCTCTCCAGCCGCTGTTCAGGCGCAGGGGTTGACAGGTGGATCAGAATTTGCAGTCGCTTCCACGGCCTAATCCTAAGGCAAACTTGCCCGGTTTCCGACCGATTTCCGACAGTTTTGTCACGAGACGAGAATGCGCTGGAAGCCGGAGAGACTCTCGGTTAACAAGACCCCGTGAATGGCTTAATCTTTCAGTCATGACGCCAGATCCCTATTTCTTTCTCGTCATTTTCGCAGGGGTCTCTCTGGTTTTTCCGCTGATGCCGCTGGGGCTGGCGTGGGTTTGGCGCCGATTCTTGCAACCGCCGAAACCGGGCCCGCAGAAAAATGCGACCTACGAATGCGGGGTGGAATCGACCGGCGAGGCGCAGATGCAATTCCAGTCACAGTATTATCTTTATTGCATCATTTTCCTGATCTTCGACGTGGAAGCGGTATTTCTGGTGCCGTTTGCAGTCGCCTTCACGGGATTGCCGGTCGGCGCCTTCGTCGCGCTCCTCGTTTTCCTGTTATTACTGCTCGAGGGGCTGGTTTGGGCCTGGAGTAAAGGTTGTTTAGATTGGGCGCAGACACGGAAAACGGCGCGATGAGCAACCAGATCGACGAAGGACTTCGGAGCGAACTCCAAAAACGCGGGGTCTGGGTGACGTCGACTCAGGAGCTTTACAACTGGGGCCGGAAAAATTCGATCTGGCCGCTCCAATTTGGCCTGGCTTGTTGCGCAATCGAAATGATCGCAACCGCAGCGTCGCGTTACGACCTCGCGCGCTTCGGTGGTGAAGTCTTCCGGCCCTCGCCGCGCCAGGCGGACTTGATGATCGTGGCCGGAACGGTGACGAAGAAAATGGCGCCGCAGATCGTCCGGCTCTACAACCAGATGCCCGATCCGAAGTATGTGATCTCGATGGGCGCATGCGCAATTTCAGGCGGTCCGTTCAAGCAGGGCTACAACGTGCTGAAAGGGATCGACCGTTATATCCCCGTCGATGTTTACATTCCCGGCTGTCCGCCGCGGCCGGAGGCCTTACTCCATGCCTTCATGGAGTTGCAGCGCAAGATCGCCGGGCAACAACTGACCGGCGACGACAAAGCGGCGTTTCTGGAGCGCGATCAACCGAGCGAATATCCGGTGCCGGCCTTCGGAGCGCACGATCTCGAGCCGTCAAGTAATCCAAACGTATTTCATCCGCCGAAAATCGAACGATGAAAACCGTGTTATCCCGAGCGGAACGCAGCGCAGTCGAGGAATCCGGTGATGAAACCTTCAGGGTTATGCGACGGGATCCCTTGACTGTAACCGGGATGACTTAATGGAATCGCTCGAGGAAATAAAAAGCCGCGCGGAGGCGGCGGTGCCGGGCGCGAAAATCGAGATCGTTCCCAATCCGGGGCCGGCGAATCAGCCTTCGTTGTTGCTCGATCACAAGCAGGCGAGAGCGGTCGCCCGGTTTCTTCGCGATGATCCGGCGCTGAAGCTGGATCACTGCTCGAACGTGACCGGCGTTGACTGGCTCGATCGCAAGGTAACGAAGAAGGTGAAAGTGAAGAGAGTCGTCGATGGCGCGGAGAAAGAAGTCGAGGAAACGCAGGAAGAATTTTTCCCAGGCTATCTCGAAGCGGTCTATCACCTGTTCTCGATGTCGCTGAAGCAGGGTCCCGTCATCATCCGAATGCGGACGACGGATCGAGCGGCCGGGGTAAATCTACCCTCGCTCACTTCAATCTGGCGCAGCGCTGAATTCCAGGAGCGCGAAATCTTCGATCTCTACGGGATTAAATTCGAGGGGCATCCCGACCTGCGTCGCATTCTGATGTGGGATGAGTTCGAGGATTTCCCGATGCGGAAAGATTACCGCGAGCCGGACGATTACGAATACGAACCGACGCCACATGACGAGGTGCTCGAGAAGGCGAAACAGCATTACCCACCGCGCCCGGAATTGGATGGGGCCGAGAAACTGACGGCGGCACAGCAATGAATCTGTCATCCCCAGCGGAGCGCAGCGCAATCGAAGGATCCCGTGTCGGAACCTCACCGGTAATTCCGCGGGATCCCTCGACGGCGCTCGGGATGACGGAATTGATGGAGGTCTCGATGGGGCCTCAGCATCCCTCCACCCACGGCGTCTTCCGGATGAACGTCGCGCTCGATGGTGAAGTGGTGCGCAAGCTCAAACCGGTTTTCGGTTATCTGCATCGAAACCACGAAAAGATCGGCGAGAACGTCAGCTATCTCGGCTCGATGCCGTACACCGACCGGCTCGATTATTTTTGTTCGATGACCAACAACTGGGCGTATGCGCTCAGCGTCGAGAAACTGGCCGGGATCGAGGTCCCCGAACGCGCGGAATATCTCCGCCTCATCCTGGCGGAGCTGACCCGTCTCCAAAACCACGCGTCGCTCCTCGGCTTTCTCCTCAGCGACATGGGGGCCTGGGGGACTCCACTCATGTACGCCTTTCGCGAGCGCGAAAAAATTCTCGACCTCTTCGAATCCCTCTCCGGTTCACGAATGATGTGCGACTACATGCGCTTCGGCGGCTGCCGGGTGGATGCGGGACCGGACTGGTTCGCGCGGGCCCAAAAAATTGTGGATGCCTTCCCGCGCTTTCTCGATGAGTTCGAAGACCTGATCGTCTCGAACGAGATTCTGATCGCGCGAACGCAGGGAGTTGGAAAATTGTCCGCCGAGCTCGCGATTAACGCTGGAATCACCGGTCCCATGCTGCGAGCCAGCGGCGTTAACTACGATCTGCGAAAGGTGGACGGCTACGGGATTTATCCGCGTTTCAAATTTCGCGTACCCCTGGGCGATCACGGCGATTGCTACGATCGCCTGATGCTGCGTGCCCTGGAGATGCGCGAAAGCCTCGGCCTTTTGAATCAGGCGATGAAAGAAGTGCCGGCCGGACCCATCATGAATCCGAAGGTGAAAATCCGCGCGTTCAAGCCACCTATCGGCGAGGCGTATGGGCGCATCGAAGGCCCAAAAGGGGAACTCGGCTTCTATTTGATCAGCGATGGGAGTGGCAATCCCTACCGTTACCGGGTCCGACCGCCGAGTTTCATTAATCTGACTGTGTTGGAAGACCTCTGCCTTGGCCACACGGTGGCAGACGTAATGGTAATCCTTGGCAGCATCGATATCGTCATGGGAGAAGTAGATCGCTGATGAAGGCACGCGGAGAATCACCAGGGATGACGGGGCATTGATCTCATGATTGGAACCGGAGTCCTCAAAGGAATGGCAGTAACAGCCCGGAATTTTCTCGGAAGCTATTTCGAGAAAGACCGGCTGATTACCGTGCAATACCCGGAGGAACGAGAAACTCTGCCCGAGAACTATCGCAACTTCCCGTTCCTGGTTTTCGATAACGATCCGGAAGCGGGCCTGCGCTGTGTCGCGTGCAAGATTTGTGAGAAGGAATGTCCGCCGCAATGCATTTACAGCGTCAAAAGCGACGACAAAAAGCCCGATTACATGGGCAAGCCGCAATTCTATCCGAAGAACTTCGACATCGATATCTCGGTCTGCATGAGCTGCCAGATTTGCGTGGAGGTTTGTCCGTTCGAAGCGATCAAGATGGACAAGGTCTTTGAACTGAGCCGACGGGAGCGCTTTGATGCACTCCTCATGCGGAAAACGGATCTGGCCAAGTCGAACGACTACTATCATGGCATCCATCCGGTTGAGGCTGCCGAGGTCGACGCGAACCTGGCGGCAGCCGCCGCGGCGAAAAAGAAACCAGCGGCCGCTCCCGCCGTCGTCCCCGCAACCTAGATGCTGGCGCGAGCGATTGCCCTCTGTCTCGCGGGACTCTTCCTCGGTAGCCAATCCGTCGAAGCTCAGCCGCCAGGGCAGGATTTTTCCACACTTCTGCGCTGGCGCAATATCGGGCCATTCCGCGGAGGACGAACCCGGGCCGTCGCAGGCGTGCCGTCGCAGCCGAACGTCTTTTACTGCGCACAAGTGGCGGGCGGCGTCTTCAAGACAACGGATTACGGGCGAACCTGGCAGCCGATTTTTGACGATCAACCGACTGGCTCAGTGGGGGCCATAGCGGTCTCTGCTTCCAATCCCGATATCATCTACGTCGGCAGCGGAGAAGGCTTGCACCGCCCGGATTTGTCCGTCGGCGACGGCATTTACAAATCAACGGATGCAGGAAAAACCTGGACCCACCTTGGCTTGCGTGACGGCCAGCAGATCGCGCAAATCGCGGTCGATCCGCGCAACCCGGATCGCCTTCTGGTCGCGGTGGCGGGGCATCCCTATGGACCCAACGAGGAACGCGGCGTTTTTCTTTCGATTGATGGCGGGAAGACGTTCAAGAAGACGCTCTCAAGGGACGAAAACATCGGGGCGTCCGACGTGGAGATCGATCCGTCGGATCCGGAGACCGTTTATGCCGCCTTGTGGGAAGCGCGCGAAGGTCCCTGGGAAAATGGATCGTGGAACGGAACCGGCGGTGGAATTTTCAAGTCGACCGATGGCGGGAAAACCTGGAAGCAGTTAAGCAAAGGCCTGCCTAACGACATCGTGCAGGCGAACCTGGCGATCGCCGCGAGCGCTCCGCGAACCCTGATCGCAGCCGTCGCCACGCTCAAGGAAGGAAAGCTTTACCGTTCCGAGGATGCCGGAGAAAGCTGGACGCTCGCGACGGAAGACGAACGGCCGGGGGCGCGGATCGGCGGGGGCGATCTGCCGCTGATCAGGATCGATCCGCAACATCCGAACATCGTTTATTCCGCGAGCGTGGTTTGCTGGAAATCGACGGACGGCGGAAAGACCTGGGACGGCTGGCGCGGGGCGCCCGGCGGCGACGATTATCAGAATGTTTGGATCAACCCCACCAACTCTGACGTGGTTCTTCTTGGCAGCGACCAGGGCGCCATCATCACGGTCAACGGCGGCGCGACCTGGAGCTCCTGGTATAACCAATCGACCGCCCAGCTCTACCACGTCAGTGCGGATAACGCATTCCCCTACCGTCTTTACAGCGGGCAGCAGGAAAGCGGTTCGGTCGGAATCGCGAGCCGCGGACCCGATGGAGCGATCACGTTTCGCGACTGGCGGCCGGTAGCGGCGGAGGAATACGGTTATGTCGCGCCCGATCCGCTCGATCCCGACATCATCTACGGCGGAAAATTATCCCGCTACGATCGTCGAACGAATCAGGCCCAAAGCATTTTACCGATACCGTTTCGTTCCGAGGAATTTCGGATGGTGCGGACGCAACCGATTGTTTTCTCTCCGCTCGATCCCCACCTTCTCTTCTTCGCCGCCAACACGCTGTGGCAAACAAGTGACGGCGGACAGCATTGGACCCAGATCAGCCCGGACCTGACGCGGAAGAGCTTCGAAGTACCGGCGAGCGTGGGGAAATTTCGTTCGCAACCGAGCGCGCAACCAAGACAACGCGGCGTGATCTACAGCGTGGCGCCGTCGCCGCTCGAGAAAAATCGGATCTGGGCCGGAACGGACGATGGCTTAATTCACGTCACTACCGACGGCGGCAAAACCTGGCAGGACGTCACTCCACCGGCGCTTACACCCTGGCAGAAGATCTCCGTGATGGATGCGGGCCATTTTGACGCGAAGACGGCTTACGCGGCGGTAAACACGATCCGGCTCGACGATCTGCGCCCGCACATTTACCGGACGAGCGACGGGGGGAAAACCTGGAAGGAAATCGTGCGTGGCATTCCGCAGAACGAAAACGTCAACACGGTCCGCGAAGATCCGGTCCGGCGCGGCCTGCTTTTCGCGGGAACAGAACGCGCGGTCTATGTCTCGTTCGACGACGGGGAAAAATGGGAGTCGCTCCGATTGAACATGCCGGCCACTTCCGTGCGCGACTTGATCCTCAAGGACGACGACATCGCGGTGGCAACACACGGACGCGGTTTTTGGATTTTGGATAACATCACGCCGTTGCGTCAGTCGGAAGCGCAGAACCAGGAAACGATTCTCCTCAAACCGCAGATTGCCTTGCGGGTGCGATGGAACGTCAACACCGACACACCTCTTCCACCGGACGAACCGGCCGGCGAGAACCCGCCGGAAGGCGCGATGATTGATTACCGGCTCGGTGCGAAAACGTCCGGGCCCGTTACCCTCGAAATCAAAGACGGAAAGGGAAGCGTTCTCCGGCGATACGCGAGCACCGACCCGATTCCGCCAGCGGATCCCAAGCTGAAAATCCCGCGCTACTGGGTGAAACCGACTCAGCCACTCTCGGCCACGCCCGGTCTGCATCGATTTTATTGGGACCTGCATCTCGAGCCGCTGAAGGAAGTTGATCCCGAATATCCGATGACGGCAGTACTCCAGAAGACGGCGCCGCATCCAACGGGCCCATGGGTGGTGCCCGGAGATTATTCCGTGGTTCTGACCGCGGGCGGGAAAACATTTACCCAACCGCTGACGGTGAAGATGGATCCACGCCTCAAGGTTGGGCCCGCGGATTTGGCGAAACAATTCGAGCTCGCGAAAGCGCTTTATGAAACGCGGGCGACGCTGTTGCCCATGGGAAAGAGCTTCGATGCCCTCGTCGCGGAGGTGATAAAAGCAAAAGAGCGAGCGGGCGATCAACCGATCAAGGAGAAGATTGAAGCGCTGCACAAGAAACTGGAAGCGTTCGGTGACCCGGCGCCAGGGCGGCCGGGACAACCGTTGCACTTCGACGTGTTGACGAAGGTCGAGCAGTTGTTCGGCGATCTCCAGGAAGCTGATGCCGGACCGACCCCGCAGCTGGAAGGGGCCGCGCTGGCAGTGCAACGCGACGCCAAGACGGCGACCGAACGCTGGCACGCGATTCCTGCCGAAGTCGAGGCTTTGAATGCGGCGCTCGAAACGGCCGGAATCGAGAAGGTCAAGTTCCTCTGAGAGCGTGAACGCTCTGTCGGATTATCTGCGCGCCTCGCGGCGGATGATGGTTTTCACCGGCGCGGGGATTTCGACTGGCAGTGGGATTCCGGATTTTCGGGGTCCGGAAGGCGTTTGGAAACGGCGACAACCGGTTTACTTCCAGGATTTCATGACTTCGGAATCGGCCCGAATCGAACACTGGGATTACAAGCTCGAAGGCTGGGACGGCTTTCGGAACGCACAGCCGAACTCCACCCATCGCGCAATCGTCGCGCTCGAGAATGCCGGCAAGGTGCTGGCGGTGGTGACGCAAAACATCGACGGCTTGCACGCGCTCGCGGGAACCAGCCCGGATCGACTGGTGGAATTGCACGGCACGAACCTGCTGGTCGAATGCCAGAGCTGCAAATTGCGCGGCGATCCCGAACCGTACTTCGAATCCTTTCGGGCCCAGCGCAAACCGCCGCTCTGCCCTTGCGGCGGGTTCTTGAAACCTGCGACAATTAGTTTCGGACAAAGTCTCGAT
>JBBRMO010000064.1:0-8795 GCA_038230815.1 Chthoniobacterales bacterium | reverse complement strand
TGTCGATCGACCTGATCTGGAACGCCGTCGCCTTCGACGGGATCTGGGTTTTTTGCTCCACCGGATCGTGCAACTCCCCGTCGCCCTGGCCGGTGCGCAGGCCACTGGCGAGCGTCAGCTTCATCCAATCTTCCTCCGCGGGAAGAACGATCGGGGAGCTCCGGACGAAGGCCTGCCGGTTGTGTAGACCGAACGTGATCGAGAAGTGGGGCGCGGGATCGTTAGGTGGAAAAACGTTTGAGCCGCCCAGCAGGTTGAGGGTGAGAAACTTCTCGAGCTGTCCGGGCTCGACCGGATGGGACAGCTGGACCGTCGCCAGGACGCGTTGCACGCCCGGTTCCTTGGCGTCCTCGGAAAGGGTTACGTCTTTCAATTCCGCGGTAAAGGGCGGCGTTTTGGCCTCGTATTCCAGCTTGTCCATCCGGACCTGAGCCGGGAAGAGATCCGGGTCGAAAAGGACACGAAACTTCTTGTCGGCCGGCCAGTCCTGCGCGGGAGTGAAGAGAAGCTTCCGATCGTTTAACCATCGCCAGGCGCCGGCCACCGGCGGATCGAGGCGAACATGTTGGAGGATCGGATTCTTCAAGTCCTCGAGCCGGGCGGCGGACTCGCTGAACTCGATCATGAGCGGGGGAAACTTCAGCTCCTTCTCGTTTGGCGTTACCGGAATCGGCGCCACCTGCGCGGAGACCGTGTGCGGTTTCGGCCGGCTTTGATACCAGCGCCAACCCCGGACCGAACCGCCCGCGATGACGAAGGCGAGAAGAACGATGACCGGTGCCAGGAAGGGATGGCCCCGTCGGAAGAGGAGCAGGCGCGCGAACGTGCGTTTGAGCCAGAATGGAGGACTCCAGGAAAGCTGACCGAAGGCTGTCCGGAAAATTTTCCTCAGCCATCGCGCCAGCCACGCGAAGGGGCGAATCAACAGCCACAGGAAATTGAGCATATAGAGTGCGTCCTTTTCGGCGCTGATTGAGAGACGTTCAGTCGCCGGGCTCTTGCACGCGCGCTCGAAACGCTAGCGAGCTGCCCGAAAAGAGGGAAGATTCAAAATACCTTTCGCCTGGCAAAGTGACCATTTTGATCAGCTTGGGCTTGAATGGCGGGCGCCGAATCCTACCCTACGTCCATGGAAGAAGCCGAAGTGCCGCTCGAACATCTGCACGAAGAGATCCATCACCACGCCGAGCATGGCGGCGCGCCCTGGATTTCAGGGGTGGCGTTGAGTACCGCGATCCTGGCGGTTCTCGCAGCCATCGCCGGTCTCCTGTCGGGAAAGCACGCCAACGAAGCCATGATGAGTCAGATCCAGGCGTCAGACCAATGGGGTTATTACCAGGCTAAGAGCATCAAGGCGGCGGTCCTCGAAGCGAAGACCACTCTGGCAGATGGAGCCAGCGAGAAGGACAAGGAAAAGACCGCGCAGTATCAGGAACAACAGGCGGAAATCAAGCGCGAAGCCGAAAACAAGGAAGGGGAAGCGACGTTAAATTTTCATAAACACGAGGTCTTCGCGCGGGGTGTGACGATGTTTCAAATCGCCATCGCGATTGCCGCGATTTCCGCGTTGACGAAAAAACGCCGGTACTGGTTGGTCAGTCTTGTTTTCGGCCTGGTGGGAGTGGTTTTTCTCGCCCTTGGGTTGGTGGCGCATTGATTTCGATGCGTGTTCTTTCGA
Source organism: Chthoniobacterales bacterium (assembly GCA_038230815.1). Classification (GTDB taxonomy): domain Bacteria; phylum Verrucomicrobiota; class Verrucomicrobiia; order Chthoniobacterales; family UBA10450; genus AV80. The sequence goes on along the minus strand of JBBRMO010000064.1, from coordinate 7,117 downwards.
TCGACGCGTCGCTCCGCAACACCGGCGTGGCCGTCATCGATTCCGATCGCGGCCAAGCGCGCGTAATTTATTTTGGCGTCATTCATAACCCCGTAAAGCTGCGCTCTTCTTCCTGCCTGGTCGCAATCCGGGATCGTCTTGCTGAATTAATCCAGGCGCACGAGCCGGATTGCTGCGCCCTGGAATCGGTGATTTATGTGCAAAGCTATAAGACCGCGATCGTGCTCGGCGCGGCCCGGGGCGCGGCCATTCTCGCGGCGACCGAACGCGGCCTCCCGGTCTTCGAGTACGCACCGACCCGAATCAAGCAGGCGACAGTCGGGCGCGGCAGCGCGGACAAGAACCAGGTCGCGTTCATGATCCGGGCGTTGCTCGGTTTGACCGAAACGCCCGGGCCGGATGAAGCCGACGCGCTTGCGATTGGACTTACCCATATTCGGGCGCAGGAGGCGGCGAAGCTCGGCGTGCCGACAGGATCGCGAATATGAGCGGGCGCCCTTTGACCATTCGCTGGCTCGGACGGATGGCGTTCGCCGAGGCTCTTGTTTTTCAGGAAAAACTCGTCGCCGAAAAATGGGCGGACCGTTCGTTAGGCGACGAACTGCTGTTGCTGGAACATGACCCGGTTTACACGATCGGCCGGACCCCGGACCAGGCGAGTCTGCGAGGAGCGCAACACCTGCCGTATCCACTCTTTCCCATTAATCGCGGAGGCCAGGCGACCTATCACGGGCCTGGTCAACTGATTGGCTATCCCATCATCGACCTGCGACGCTGCGGCCAGGATCTCCATCGTTATTTGCGGTGGCTGGAAGATCTGCTGGTGGAAACGCTCGCCACTGTCGGCATCGCGGCTATGACGCGCGCGGGATTAACGGGCGTCTGGGTGGAGAATCGGAAAATCGCCTCAATCGGGGTCGGCGTCCGCCATTGGATCACAATGCACGGATTCGCGCTCAACGTTGCCGGCGATCTGTCCCCTTTCGATCAGATCGTGCCCTGCGGGATCGCGAACGTCGTGATGACGTCGATGGAAAAAGAGATCGGAAGGGAAACATCCGTGGTGGAAGTCGCTGCACGCCTGGAAGAAATCGTCCTGCGGCGAATCGGTGATTTGAAGGTGGATCGGGCGCTCCGTCGCGCGATGGCAACTTAGGCGGCGTGGTCACACTATCAGAAACATCGAGCGACGGAGCGCTCGATCCACCGCTGGACGCGGCGCGGAGATGATCTTCATTAAACCATGCCCATTCCACTCGAAGACAACGTTTCCGACATCATCGGAAAGGCACAACGCGGCCTGGGAGTTTCCGATAGCCAGCTCGCCGAGCGTGGTGGAATCACGGCCGATCGAGTCCGAAACCTGCGCTCTGGAGGGTCCGACGATGATGCGATCGAGCGGGTCGCACCAGTTTTGAAGTTGAACGCCGCCGCTCTCATAAAACTTAGTTCGGGAAATTGGAACCCGGAACCGGTGGGTGAGATCGATGGTCTCGCGCAGTTCAACACGACCTACCACGACATGACCGTGAACGCGTATCTCGTGTGGGATCCAGCGACTCGTGACGCCGTGGCTTTCGATACGGGAGCTGACTGTGGCGGAATGCTGAAGCGAATCGCCGAGAAAAAACTACACGTTAGATTGATTTTGCTCACCCATGCTCACCCGGACCACGTCGCGGATTTGCAGCGATTAAGGAAGGCGACAGACGCGCCGGTCTATATCTCCGAACTCGAACCGGAAGAAGGCGCACAGACGATTTCGGAAGGAAAACAGTTTCGGGCCGGGTCCCTCAAAATCGAAGCGCGACAGACCTCGGGTCATTCTCCCGGTGGACTGACTTTTGTCGTAATGGGACTTGCTCGACCGATCGCCATTGTCGGCGATTCACTCTTCGCCGGTTCGATGGGCGGCGGCAACGTTTCCTACGAAGACGCGCTCCGGAATAACCGTGAAAAGATCCTGACGCTTTCCGACGAGACGATTGTGTGCCCGGGGCACGGGCCGCTCACGACGGTCGGGAAAGAGAAAAGGGATAATCCGTTCTTTGCGGGACGGCAGGGCGAGACTCTGTCGAGCCGTGAGTGAACGAACTCGGGTCGGCGGAGCGTCGCCCCACCAGAATGAGGAACAACATGAACATTGGATTTGTTGGTGTCGGACGAATGGGCGCGAACATGGCGCGACGGCTGAAGGACCGCGGCTTCCACGTCACAACGGTCTTTGATGTAAATCGCGCGGCGGCAACTTCGCTTGCGCAGGAACTTGGTGGCGCGGCCAGCCCAACGCTCGGGGACGTGACCGCCGGCGCGGATGTCGTTTTCACGATCGTAACGGATGACGCGGCGATGCTTGAGATTTTCAGGGGCGCGGACAACCTCGTCGTGAACGCGCGGGGCAAGCTCTTCATCAACTGCGCGACGGTTTCGCCGAAGGTGCATCTGGAGATCGAACGATTGGCGGAAGCGGCCGGCGCGGCTTCCCTGGAAGCTTGTATGGCTTCGAGCATCACCCAGGCGCGCGAGGGTTCGCTCTACCTGATGTGTGGCGGACGGGAAGAAGTGTTTCGACGGGCCGAACCGATTCTGAAGGAGCTGAGCGTGTCGCTTCGCTATGTCGGCGGGGCGGGCGAAGCCGCGAAAGTGAAGGCGCTCGTGAACATGGTGATGAACATCAACACTGCCGGGCTGGCCGAGGGTCTTGGTCTGGGCGAAGCGCTTGGCCTTGATCTCTCGTTGCTGCGCGAGGTTTTTTCGCAGACCGGCGCGGCTTCGCGGGTTCTGCAAACGGACGGGGAAGACATGCAGAACCGCGAACATTCCTGTTTCTTTTCCGCCGCGCATGCGGCGAAGGATTGCGGGATCGCCTTGGAACTCGCGGAGGAAAATGGTCTCGATCTTCCGCTCGCGCGTGAGACCAGGGCGCAATACGAGCGGATGGTTGCGTCCGGGTTGGGCGAGCTGGATAAATCCGGGATCGCAGAGCTGACGTTCAAAGGCCGTCTGACTGAGCAGACCGGGCCCTAGAGTTCGATCAACCGCGGCTCCGCGAGGATAATTTGCGCATCGCCAACGGCGATCGTTCCATCGGAGAGAATCTGCGCGCGCAATCCTCCGCGGCCTTCGAGGAACTTTTCCGTTCCGGGAACCACCGCCTGGTCAAGCCAGTAGCATGGGCGACAATGCGCCGTGCCGCGCAGTCGAACGCCCTGGATGGAAAATTCCTCGCCGATCAACTCATTCAGGTCGACACCGGAAACGATGACATTGCGGCGCAGGGCGCCGGGCGAGGCCCTGGTCAGGGCGAAATGCCGGGTTAACTCCTCGAAAACCTCGAAGGAAAAAAACGTGATCTGTCCCTTGTATTCATCCCGGTAATCGTAAAAACGATCGCCACGAATTCCGTGGCCGGCGACACATTCGATCGTTGGCACCTCGACCGGGGGGTGATTCCCTGGCGCCTGGCCGTGGTGGCCAAAGTAATTGTGGCCGGACGAAACAAAAATTTGGCGGATCAACATCGCGAGGGCGAGAAACCTAACCGACGCGGAAACGAATTTCGCGGATGATCTTCGTCCCGAAGCGTTGCTTCAGTTTCCGGAGGATGTCGGCTTTTGAAATTTGTTCGAACTGGTAATGCAACGCCGGTTGCAGCACGCGCACCGAAAGAATCCCGGCCCGTAAGCTCACCGGCGCGGAGTGGGCCGCGATGAATTCGCCAACAATTTGCTTCCACGCATCGATCACTTCACCCTCGCGCAGCCGCTCGCTCAGTCCGAGCTGTTGCATCAGCTTCGGGAGCAAATCGCCCGGAGCCTGCCAGCGGTCCGGGCGCACCTTTTTTGCGGGAAGCCCGCGCCACTCCGCGAGGACAGCAGCGCGGAGCGACGGGTTCATTGGAGGCGTTGCAGAGTTGAAGCGGAAGATCGATGTAACGTTTCAACGCTTCACGCAGCGACGTTCTAATACTTCCGCCGCATGTTGCTGGGCAGAATATTCAGTTCGGTGCGGTACTTCGCGACGGTCCGGCGCGCGATGGGGATGCCGCGCTCGCTTAGGATCTCAACGATCTCCTTGTCGCTCAAGGGCGACGCGCCGTTTTCGTCCTTCACCAGGTCCATGATCGCTTCTTTCACGCTGGTGTTGCTCATCGATTCGCCGCTCGAGGTCTGATAGCCCGGCGTGAAGAAATATTTCATTTCGAACACACCCTGCGGAGTCGACATGTATTTGCCGGAGATGGCGCGGCTGACAGTAGTCTCATGGACGCCGACAATGTCGGCGATCTGTACCATCGTCATTGGTTTCAGGTGCGCGGTGCCATGGTCGAGGAATTCGAGCTGCCGCTTCACGATCTCGTGCGCAATGTTCGAAATGGTCTGCTGGCGTTGGTGGATCGATTTGATCAGGAATTTTCCGCTCCGGATTTTGTCGCGGATATAGTCCTTCACTTCGCTGCCGTTGCCGTCCTGCGACATGATGTCCTTGTAGGTGTTACTGATGCGCAGATGAGGGATCTGTTCGCCGTTGAGAATGACCTGATATTCGCCATCGATCTTCTCGACCGTGACGTCGGGCAGGACGTAGTTCTGGGGCGCGGCGGCAAAAATCTGGCCCGGCCGCGGATCGAGCTGGGCGATGTTGTTGGCGCATTTCTGGACCTGCTCGACGCCGATGCCCATTCGACGCGCGATTTCCGGAAACCGCCTTTTCCCCAAATCGGCCATGTGGTCCTGGATCATTTTGTATTCCAGGCTGCTCCCTTTTCCTTCGCGCTTGAGTTGAATCAGGAGGCACTCCCGCAGGTCGCGGGCACCTACGCCCGGCGGATAAAAGCTCTGGACGAGTAAGAGCATCGTCTCGAAATCTTCCTGCGCGATTCCGGTGTTGAGCGCCATGTCCTCGGGAGTGACCTGGAGGAAACCATTGTCATCGATGTTGCCGATAATAAGCTCGGCTGTTTTGCGATCGTCGGCGTCAAGCGGGGCCTGGTTGAGCTGACCCATGAGGTGTTGCTGCAACGTTTCCTGGGTCGCGATCGAATCGAAGAAGAACTGGCGTTTTTCTTCGTCGTCCTGCGACCGGGCGCTGTAACTGCCGGACTGCGCCATGTAATCGCGCCATTCGTCATCCAGCTTGGCGAGCTGATCGAATTCCGCCTTGAACTCTTCGTCGGCTGCCGCCGGCGTGGCCGGTTCTTCCGTGCCGTCCGCGTTCGGTTCGGTGGCGAGTTCTTCCAGCACCGGATTGGTTTCCATTTCCTGCTGAACGAGATTGCGCAACTCAAGGAGAGGCGCCTGGAGGATCAGCAGGCTCTGTTGAAGCTGGGGCGCAAGAACCTGTTGGAGCGAGAGGTTTTGCGATTGATGCATCCCGGGGCCGGCCATGATCTCGGACGGTAGGCGGTAGTAGGGCCGAAAAGCAAGCAATTACCGCGCCCGTTCCCTCGTGGAAACACCGCGTCGGCCGGGGAATACGACTTGCTTTAAAAGCGGTGTCGATTCGCTGTCATGAAACTTTTATCAACTCTCACCGCCGCTTTCCTCCTCGGCGCCGTCCTGATCGCTCCCGCTGCGGAACCCTCGAAGGAAACCGAGCGCGAACAGCAACAGGTCGTGGCGCTCGCCAAGGAAGTGCAGGGGCAACAGGCCTCCATTGCGGACAACCAGACCAAGATCGACGCCAAGATGACCACGATCGCCGAGGCCCTGCGCCAGGCGAAAATTTTCACAAGTCGAGGAAGGTAATATGCGCGCCGTAATTCTTTCCATTCTGGTGACGGCGATCTTCGCCGCAAACAGCGATGGGCAATCTCCCATACCGGTGGTTGTTCCCGTGATGACTCCCGCGACAACCCCCATTAGTCCGGCGATAGCGGCCGTAACGACGACGTCAATCCAGACGACGCTCAAGGTTTTGCAGGCGGTGAAGGCTGCGAACGACGAGATCCTCAAGCAACAGGAAGCGACCCTGCAAAAGCTGGACGAAATGGAAAAAACGGCGCAGGAAATCAGGATTTACAGCAAGCGAGGCTAAGCGCCATCGATTCCGACGTCCGCCTAAATCTCGGGCAGCGTCTCATTCACAAGTAAAATAGGTGGGGTCTTGCGGCTGAGGGAGAAAAACGTCCCAACCTGGATTTCGCGCTCCACCGGCCCGGGATCACCGATCCCGGCTACAGGTCTTCGTTAGGGAAGCGCGATCCTGGCGACAGCCAAAGTTGCAATTATGAAATCTGGGCGCGCTTGCGCCGCCGGGAGCGACAACGCCGGGCGTTGCCAAAACTTTGCACCTACTTTTTGCTTTTCGGCTCCACCTTGCGGTAGAGGGTGGCCATGCTGATCCCGAGCATGCTTGCTGCTTTTTCGCGCGAGCCGCCGCATTGATTCAGCGTCGCCTCGATATATCCACGTTCCTGTTGCTGGATAAATTCGTCGAGAGTCTGGCCCACGGGCATTGAGGCCATGGCCTGCTCGGCCTTTTCTCCCTGGGCTGCTGCGACAATTTGCGGCGGCAGGTCGCTGGACAAAATCAAATCTTCCTCACACAGGGCGCAGGCGCGCTCAATCGCGTTCTCCAGCTCGCGCACGTTGCCCGGATAATCGTAATGACAGAGAATATCGACGGCTTTGGGGTCGATTTTCTTCGGCTCGCCGCCGGTGACGCTGGCTTGCTTCTGCAGAAAGTGATTCACGAGAAGGGGCACGTCCTCGAGCCGATCGCGCAGCGGCGGGATTTCCACCGGAATCACCGCCAGCCGGTAATAGAGATCTTCGCGGAAGGTACCGTCCTTCATTTTACCCTGAAGAACTTCGTTGGTCGCCCCAACCACGCGGACATTCACCGGGATACTCTTGTTGTCGCCCACGCGCCGGACTTCGCGTTCCTGCAGAACCCGGAGCAGCTTCGTCTGTAACTGCGGCGCCATCGAGTTGACCTCATCGAGAAAAATTGTCCCAAGGTTCGCCTCTTCGAAGAGTCCGCGCTTGTCCGCAACGGCTCCGGTGAACGCGCCTTTTTTGTGTCCGAACAGTTCCGACTCGAGCAGGTTCTCGGGCAACGCGCTGCAGTTGATCGCCACGAAAGGATGATGCTGCCGGTTGCTGTTAAAATGCAG
>JBBRMO010000063.1:0-8852 GCA_038230815.1 Chthoniobacterales bacterium | reverse complement strand
GCAGGCGATCATCGACAAGACGAAGGCCAGGAACCCGGAGGTGAAAATCGTGCTCGCCGGAATGCAGGTGCCGCCGAATCTTGGGGCGGACTACGCCACGGGCTTCGAGCGGGTATTTAACGAACTGGCCCGCGACAACAAGGCCACGCTGATTCCCTTCCTCCTCGAAGGCGTTGGTGGTCATCGGGAACTGAACCAGCCGGACTTGATTCATCCGAGCCCCGCGGGACACCGGATTATCGCCGAGCTGGTCTGGCGGACCCTCGAACCTATCCTGCGCCAGGCATGAGCGGATTCGATGCAGCCGGCAGCTGTGCCCTGATCACCGGAGCGTCCGCCGGAATTGGACGCGAGTTTGCGCGGCAACTCGCCGACTGTGCGAGGTCGCTCATCCTGGTCGCGCGCCGCAGCGATCGGCTCGACGAGCTTCGCGAAGAGCTAATGTCGAAAAATCCAAATCTGACGGTTTACTGCTGCCCGGCTGATCTTTCCAAGGCGAACGAAGTCGAAAAATTGTGTGCATGGCTGGCAGACGAGAAAATCGCCGTCGATTTCTTGATCAACAATGCAGGCCTGGGCGATCGAGGACAATTTGTCAGCGCCGAGCCGGAGCGGGTCAGGGAAATGATGGCAGTCAACGTGGTGGCGTTGACTGCTCTGACTCGCGCGCTGCTTCCGGCAATGGTCGCGACAAGGCGCGGGGCGATTTTAAATGTCAGCTCCTCCGCTGGGTTCTTACCGATCGCTGGATTTGCAGTCTACGCCGCGACCAAGGCTTACGTGACCAGTTTTTCCGAAGCGATCCGCAGCGAGGTCCGGGGCGCGGGTGTTACGGTAACCGCGCTTTGCCCGGGCCCGGTCGACACCGAATTCATGGAAGTGGCTGGAAGAGGATCCAAACGCGAGAAAGCGAGTCCGCGCTTTACGCACGTATCAGTCTCGAAGGTTGTTCGCGCGGCGCTCAAGGCCATCGAGCGCGACAAGCCGCTCGTGATCCCCGGGCTGGTGATGAAGATCGGGATGCTGCTCGTTAGGTTGACGCCCATGGCGATTTTGCGGCTGGTGTTGTAGCGACTGGCTCGAATCACCCCTCTTCTGGAACCGTCGCCTTGCCGGCAGCGCCGGAGCGGCGCGAAGGCGGTTGGGCGGCGTGCGTGCGGCGACGCCTCCTCTCGGCGCTAGCCGCGAGCTAACTTATTTATACTTCACTGAGCAACCGTAAGGCTTGGTGTTCGGGTTCGAAACCGTCTTGCCGGCCTGGGATTCCTCGAGCGCCACCTTCACGTAGTTAGTGGAGCTGGCGATATCGGATGGGTTCGGCGACGCCTTGCTGTCAATCGCGCCTTCATAAACAATCCTGCCTTCTGGATTGATGACAAACATGTGGGGGGTGTTCTTCGCGCCATACGTGCGGCCCGCTTTTCCATCGGGATCAAGCAAGAAAGCGGTCTGCTTCGTTTTCCACTCCGCCATCTTCGAGTTGGCTTGTTCCGCCGTGAGATTGCCCTCAAGTCCGGGGGCGGAAGAATCGATGCTGAGCCAAACCACGCCCTTGGCGGTAAATTCTTCCTGGAGCTTCTGCATGTTCCCGCTGCCGTAGTGCTTCTTCACGAACGGGCACTCGGGACTAAACCACTCAAGAACGATGTACTTGCCTTTGTACTGGGAAACCGTCTGGGTCTTGCCCTTCGAATCGGTCAGCGAAAAATCGGGCGCGGTAGTGCCGACAGCCGGGGAGTCGGCGGCGATGAGCGCGCTGGAAGCGGCGATCGTGAAGAGCGTGGCGAGCAGTTTTGTTTTCATATTTTATTTAACAGGAGCGTTCGGTGAAACGGTTTCGAGTTTCTCCAGGATCAGATTTTGGGTGAGCAATTCGGGGAACAAAATCGGTTCCGCGTGGTTGCCCGGGTAAAGCACATACATTGGGACACCGGGCCGGCCAAATTGTTTCAAAATTTTCGTGATCGCCGGATCGGCATTGGTCCAATCAGCCTTGATCCTTATGATGCCGTGGCGCTGGAAGGCGTCGCGAACGGCGCCGGCCTCCAGGACATTGGCTTCGTTGAATTTGCAGGTGAGACACCAGGCCGCAGTGAAATCAACAAACACGGCGTGGCCTTGTTTGAGTTCGCTTTCGAGAAACTGCGGCGTGAATGGTTGCCAGCCGTCCTGCGTTTGCGTTTCGGCCGAGACGACCCTGGCCGCGGCAAATTTTCCGCCGATAAAATAGAAGGCACTCCCGAGGAGGAGCAAGACCATGAGCACGATCGACACAAACCGGGAACCGGGCGATGCCGTCGGGACGATGAATGCGCCTTTCATCCAGCAGACGACGCTGAGCGCGAGGAGGAAGCAGGAAGTCCAGATGATCGCTTCGACGCCGCGTTCGGCACCGACGACCGCCAAAAGGAAAAGCAAGGTCGCCAGCAGGAGAAAGCCCATCAGCTGCTTCACTCGCACCATCCAGGGTCCCGGTTTTGGCACGAGTCGCAGCCAGGCCGGTTGGGCGGAAAGCAGGAGATAGGGCGACGCCATTCCGGCCGCGATGGCGAGGAACATGAGAAGAATCGTCCAGCCCGACTGGGTGAAGGCGAAGCCAAGCGCTGTCCCGAGAAACGGAGCGGTGCAGGGCGTGGCGAGGACGGTCGCGAAAACGCCCTGAAAGAAAGAGCCGGCGTCGCCCTCTCGCGCGGTCCAGCCGAGCACGCCGCGATTGGCGATTTGCGGCAGCGAAATTTCGAAAACACCAAAAAGGTTGAGCGCGAAGACAAGGACTACGGCGCTCATCAGGACCACGAAGTACGGGTTCGTGAATTGAAACGCCCACGTGATCTCGCGGCCGGCCGATTTCAACGTAATGAGAAGAAGCGCGAGGCCAATAAACCACGCGAAGATGCCAGCGACGAAAGCGAGGCCACTCCGCAAAATCCGCCGGCGATCCTGACCGGCCTGCTGGATGAATCCGAAAATTTTAAGCGAGATCACCGGCAGGACGCACGGCATCAGGTTAAGAATAAATCCGCCGATGAAACCAAAGAGCAGGAACCGGGCAAAATTGCCGGGCAACACTGCCGTCGACGCGATCACGGGCGGCGATCCCAGCGACCAGGCGTTTCGACCCGGACCGTTTGCGCTCTCGCCGAAAACGACAATTCCGTTAAGGGCCGCCACATTTTTGTCCGCCGTTTCGATCGGAACCTGAAAGATGATTTTGCCGCCGGGCGCGCGCTCAACTTTCGGATGGCCAGCGACAACATTGGCCTCCGGGGCGGGGAAGAAATCGGCAGCGGGATAATTCGCGAGCGCCGGACTTTCAATGGTAAGAAGGAGCTCGGCGCCTTGTCGTTGCCAGGTCGCACGGGCGATTTTCGCCTCCGGCCAGCTTTGGGGAAGGGATCGACGATACCGGGAAAAAATTTCCTCATTCGAAGACGTGCTTTGCGTCGCCACCGGCAGATCCAATTTCAAGCTGGCGTTTCCGGGGATGCAGATCTTTTCGCAAACAAGCCAGGACGCTTCAGCAGCCAGTTGCACGGTGGAATCCTTCAGGGATCCCGGCGGCGTCATTTCCTGGAGCAACAGAACTTCATCGTGATAACCGTAGATTTGGATATCGCCCGGTTCGTCGAGCCTCAGCGGAATGGGCCATTGGATTTCGCCAACTTTCCAACCGTCCGGCAGCTTCCATTTGATCTCGGTGGGGATGCCGGCATCGCCCGGGAACTTCCAATAGGTGTTCCAGTTCGGGACCATGTGCAGGAGCAAACCTACCGTGAACGGCTTTCCCGGGACGACGGCGGTGGCGTCGGAGAGAAGCTGGGCCTGGACAAGCTCGCGACCTTCGTATTTCTGCCCCCACGCGGGGGAAAGCGGGGCGAGGAACAACGCAGCCAGGAAGAAGAGTCGGGACGCAAAGGTCCCTCCCAAATGGGCTCGGAGGTTCATGAGCCTATTTACCATCGTGCTGGGAGCGCGGCAACGCGGCCTGATGATGGCTCGCGCCCTGCTCTAATTGACGGCATGCGAAAGTTCCTCGTGATTGCCATCCTGGCCGGACTCGCCTGGCTGTTTGTCTTCCAGAAGCGAAGCGAACCTCAGAAAGCCGCGCCGGAAAAGCTAGTGGCGCAAACCGCCCCGTCGCCGCGCACCGTGAGCGAACACAATTGGATGAAGCGCTCGCTCGACCGAACGAGCGAGGTGAAACACCAGGTGGCGCAGCAACGCAAGGAAGACGGAACGCGTTAGCGCCCGTTACCTCGCCGCTTTCTCCGCCATTTTCTGACGGATCGCGGCCTTAAATTCGCCTTTAGAAAGCGCCGTCCCGGAAACGGCGGCATTCTCATCCTGACCAAGCTTGGCCACGTTCGCCAGAGGCGCGCCGTTGTCCTTCGCGATCTTTTCCGTTCCGCTTTCGTCCGCCTGAACGTGGAACCGCCCGTGCATGATTCCGACCAGCGGTATGAACTGGGTGCCGTTATGTTCGACAAAAAGGATATCGCGATCGCCCGCCTTGAACCGGGGCGCGTCGGTCACTTCCATCGTCTGTCCATCGACCATGCCGCCGAACATCCGAATGGTGTACTCGGGGCCGAGCGCTCCTTTGATGGCGTCCTCGACCTTGAAAGTCACATAAGTGATAATGTGCCGCTCCGTCCCCTGGCCGGCCCATTCCGACCGCATTGTGGTCACCGTCCCCTCGAAAATTATCTCAGCCTGGGTGACGAGTTGGTCGAAAGTGGGCGGAATGACCGTCGTCGCGCGCGCCATCGGGAGCGCGAGAGTCAGGCAGGAGAGAATAAGAAGAACGCGATACAGTTTCATAAAAGGGATATCCATCTGTTGATCCGTGTGCCTGTCGCAGCCATGATAAACTTGCATAATCTTCCCTGAAGCTCTACTCGCTGGTCCATAAAATATCACGGATCGAGATCGAACACTTCCACCAAGGCCACGCCTGGCGTCCCGTCCACACTCCGGACAATCGCGGTGTAGTTTCCGGCGCCCAGGGTTGCTACGATGGCAGACTCCTTTGGGTTAACCGGTGGGATGGTACTGGCCAGAATTTCGGCTACCTGTGAGCTGACCGCCCAGTCATCGTTGACCGCGAGCAGGTTGCCCGAGCCATCGCGCAGTTCCAAAACCGGATCCGACAAAGCGCCGGTGATCGCATTAATCCCAGTCCCGAGCGAAGGGCCGAGAGCGCGAATAATGACTTTCTTTCCTCCTCCCTTCGCAATCAACCCGCCGATCATCGGTTCATTGACCGTGCCGACCCGGCCTCGCGTCGAGATGTTGACCAGGCGGGTGGTGGTCGAATCCATTTCGTAGGCTTCCACCAGTCCGTTGCCGGTGGTGTCGCCGTAGCCACTTAAAACCGCTGTGTAACTGCCCGGAGAAAGCGTGACCAGAATCGCAGCTTCAAGCGAATCCGTCGGTGCGAGCCCGCTCTGCTGGATCTGCGACGCCTGCGCGCCATCGCGCCAGTCATCGTTGACGGCGATAACCACGCCGGTCGAGTCGTGAATTTCGAGGACCGGATCGGCGAGAGCGTCGGTGACGCCACTGGCCGTAAGCGAGGGCCCGATCGCGCGCAAGACAAGCGTCTTAGACTGTGAGCCCTTGATGATGAACCCGCCGATCAGCACGTTCTGGCCGGTCCCTACTTTCATCCGCGTGGAAATATTGACGAGATGACTCGCGCCGGTTCCGGGCGTTGAGGACGGCGTGGCCGCGGGTGTCGCCGTGGGCGTTGCAGTTGCCGTCGGTGTCGGAGCAACCGGGGCGCCATAGAGAGATTGGGCACCGGCAATATCGTCGGCAGAGGGAACTTCCTGATTGCTCACAATTGAATTCATCACGGCGGTAACACTCTGTCCGCCGGTGTCCGGATGACCCAGACCAAGCGTATGACCAGTCTCATGAAGAAAGACGCGGCGAATATCGGGAATCGCAGGGCCGTGCGGGACAAACTGCAGCGGGCCGCGATAAGAGTCGAAGGTGATGGCGCGGTTAAAAAGGGTGTCCGATTCAACCATTGACCCGCCTGAGCTGGTGTAATAGGTCACCGCCAGGGTGCTCGAACCAAAGGACTGACCGAAAATCGAGTTCGCGAAAAAAACTGAATTAATGTGGTCCCCTGATACGCCAGTTCCAAGCGGCGATACCACATCGCTGAGGCGCACCCGCTGGATTGTCTGGTTCCACATGTCGGCTACCGGCAGAACGGCCGCGTCCCACGAAGTGTTGCCGTCCTGGAGTGTCCGGCCGGCGCTGCCCAGTCCGAGCTGCATCACAACCACCGCGCCCGCGGGCCAGCTCTTGCCCTCGAGAACGTAGGCCTCCGCGGTGGTGGAAATACCGTAAACCAGTCCGGAGACAACCAACGCCAGGCGGAACAACGCTCTCGAAAGAGAACATGAACCATCATGCGAAAACAGGGTTTCGGAAGCTGGATGCAGGAGAGGGCCGAATCGGCTCATGATTCCTAGGAAGCAGATAACGTACGCATGCCGCCAAGTTGCGGACTTATTTTCGAAGCCGTTTGTAAAAACACCGCGCCCTCTTTACCGGATAAGCTGCCGGCGAAGCGAGACCGAATCAGGGAACAAGAAAGATTTTCCCCGAATAGGGATCTTTCACTTTCTGACCGGAGGTATAGCCCGTCACGTCCACGTAGCCACCGCTTGGGTCGAATGGACTGAAAACGTAACCGGGCTTGCCGGGGACCTGTTTGGCCGTCGGCACTGGGGCCTGGGTCGTGGTGTTTCGCGACGGGCTTGGGGAAGGTTTTGTTTTTTCCGTTACCGCGGCCGGCGAAGATTTAGGGCCTGGGCTTGGCTTTGTGCTGGAGCGCGGCTGATCTTGCGCGGTCGTCGTCCGCCGTTGGGTCTGCGTTTTGGTGGGCGTTACGGTTCTCCCCGGCGTAGTCACCGAATCGGAGGCAACGGTCGTTGTCGTCGTGGTGATCCTGGTATCGGACTCCCCATTGATATGGCGGCGAACATAATTGGCCGGTGTATCGAGGACCCGGAACGACGTCACCGCAACGTTGTGCGCGGTTTGACAGCCGCCCAGTACAAAAAGTCCGAGAAGAAGGCATCTAGCCGGTTTCACGCTGTATACTTAGCCGCCATTCTTTTCGCCGCCAGAGATTTCGTCACGTCTGCGACGAAGTCATCGATCTGCTTTTCAGTCGTGGACCAGGCGCACATCAACCGATAAACATCCGGCTCGATAAACTTGTAAAAGCGCCACCCGCAACCGTGCAGTTGCGTGACAAGTTCATCCGGCAGGCGCAGGAAGAGGGCGCTCGCCTCGCAAGGAAAGATCGGCCCGGTCCCCAGCACGGCCGTCAATTTTTCCGCGAGCAATCGTGCACATTTGTTCGAGTGCCGGGCGTTTTCGATCCACGCGTCGTCGTTCAGCAGCCCGACCCATGGGGCTGCCAGGAATCGCATTTTCGACGCAAGCTGTCCCCCTTGTTTCGCGCGGTAATCAAACTCGATCGCGAGATCTTTCTTGAAAAAAACCACGAGCTCGCCAGCCGCCGTCCCATTTTTGGTTCCTCCAAAACAAAGAACATCGACTCCAGCCTGCCAGGTGATCGATTTCGGCGCGCAGTCGAGGGCCGCTACCGCATTGGCAAACCGCGCTCCATCCATATGCACGAGAAGCGAGTGCTCGCGCGCAAACTCACAGATAGCCGCGGTTTCGTCCGCTTGATAAACTGTTCCCAGTTCGGTCGCCTGGGTAATGCTGACGACCCGCGGCTTCGGCGAATGCACATCGTGGTAGCGAAGCAGGGCCGTGCTGACGCTATTCAGATCCAGCTTCCCATTTGCACCTTGTGTCGGAATTAGCTTTGCTCCGCCGGAAAAAAATTCCGGCGCGCCGCACTCGTCGGTCTGGATGTGCGCGTTTTCGTGGCAAATCACGCCATGGTACGGGCGGCAAAGCTGGGACAGCGCGAGCGAGTTCGCAGCGGTGCCGTTGAAAATCAGGAAGACGGCACAGTCGATCTCAAAAACCTCGCGGACGCGTTCGACCACGCGACGCGTCCACTTGTCATCCCCGTAGGAAACCGCCCCGTCGGCATTTGCCTCCGTCAGGGCGGACCAGGCCGGTGGGCAAATCGCCGCCGTGTTATCGCTGGCGAAATCAAATCGCTCGTCCGGTGAAGCCATGGGGCTTCTCCCTAGCCGAGTTCAGGTCACCGAGCAATAACGACGACCACCTGAGCCTGGCGAAAACTCGCCTCGCTCATCTCCCCGGCGCCCCTAAAGGTTAAGTGCAACCGCGGAGCAGAAAAAACAACAGCAAGACCGGAATTGGCACACCCAAAAGCCACATCAAAATATAACCCGCTGCTGCCAGTTGATCGATTTTCTCTTTTATTTTCATACCCTTATAACCCTTTCGTTGTCCTGATAATTTCGTAAACGGCGTCTCGAGCGGGTGTCTGCTCGCGTATTTTTTTCCACGCATCGGTCCACCCAATCAATCGCCAGGGAAGAGGTGCCGCTAGTGATCGAACTGCGTCTCGAGCGCATCGAGATAAATCGAAATCGGATCCCGTCTCGATTGCGCCGTCCGGGCCTCGCGTTCAGCCGCTTTCATGTAATCGGCGAATTCTCCGCTGGGCCGCGCGAGGCTGGTCGCATCGAACCAGTTCAGGTAATCATCGATCCCGTGCATTTGCGACGCGACCGCCTGGCGTGAAATTTCCAATCGTTCGAGTCGCCGCGCGACTCGGCTGGTTTTCCGTCGCTCGAGGAGCGCCGCGATTTCGGCGTATTCCGATATGATCGGCGCATAAATCGGGTTGGCGCGATTCGACAGCGTACTCAGATCAT
>JBBRMO010000062.1:0-8864 GCA_038230815.1 Chthoniobacterales bacterium | reverse complement strand
GAAGGCTTTTACCAGCGGGTATGCGCTCGCGGTGCCGCTGACGGATACGACGATTTATCTCGATTATCTGGCGGCGCGTTTTCGCCGCGCCGGCGGTGAGATCCGGAGCGGCCTGCGTTTCGATTATCTCGAGGAGGTTAGCGATCAATACTCATTGGTAATCAATTGTACGGGAGTCGGCGCCAGAACGCTTCTGCCCGACCCGGCCGTCGAACCGCATCGCGGCCAGGTCGTGATCGTGGCACGGACTCCGTCGCCTTGCGCAATTGTCTGCGACGATCCGCCGCTCATGTATGCGATCCCGCGCGCGCATGATTGCGTTTTCGGCGGAACGAATGACGTGAGCGACGACCGCGCGATCGATCCGCTGACCACGGCCCGCATCGTGGCTGAATGCGAACGCGCGCTGGGGATCGTCGCGCCGCCGCTGGTGCGCGCGAGCGTCGGATTGCGACCCGGCCGCAGAGCAGGCGTCCGCGTAGCCGTCGATCGATTACCTGATGGCCGCGCCGTCGTTCACAATTACGGCCACGGCGGTGCCGGCTTCACCCTTTCGTGGGGCTGCGCCCAGACCGTGCTCGAACTCGCGCGGGCATAACCGACCCTCATCCCGAGCCAGCGGAGGGATGACGAGGCGTCCGCACTCGATAGAGTCTCCCTGCCAAGTCGGAAGAACCCCCCGCTAAGTCAGCTTGATTGCCTGAAACGAACTGATGACGTCGTCGGGACCTTTGTCCTTGAAGAAACACTCGTAAAAACCGGGGCCAAGGTCCCAATGATCGCCCTTGTAATATTCGTCACGATAAAACCGCCAGACTCCGCTGACGATGATGAGCGAACTGATCCGGTCGTTCCAGAAATCCCCCAGAAAATGAAAACTTAAATTGGTCCGGGCGAACGCGCCCTTGAATCCGACGTGATCGTAAACCACGACCTCGGGCATCGGTGCGTCGTGGGTGGAGTGCGGGTCACCGATTTCAGTCGCGGACGAATGATAACTTAAGGGTCCGACCTTCCATTTTGTGTCGACGATACAGCCATTGTCTGGCGACAGCTCGGTTTTCGATATTATTTTCATAGGCGAAGTTGTTTCTGAATTTGACCAGAGGGCTCAGAAGATGTCGAGCGGAGATGTTCCCCCTTCCTGCTCCTGCTCCTGCTCATGATCCTGCCCGATCGCGCTCAACGAGGATCAAGAGCGATATCAAGATTAAGAGCAGGAAATCGAACTCATATCCGATGTTCGCGATTATCCGAGCGCAACCGAATGGTCTTGCTCTTCAGATCGTGCGAAGCCCGAATGAATCGCACGGTCCGACTTTTCGCCCGCATCAGGAGCGAATACGTGGTCGCGCTCGCACCCTGCGTCTTGACTCCGCGGCACATGGCACTGTCGCTGATGCCGGTCGCGCAAAAGATGATGTTCTTGCCATTGGCCAGATCATCGGCGAAGAAAACGCGGCCGAGATCGGCCTTGTGCCCGGCCGCGATCAGGCTCTTGCGCTCCTTGTCGTCGCGCGGCCACATCACACATTGCATGTCGCCGCCGAGACATTTAATCCCTGCGGCCGCCAGCACCGCCTCGGGTGATCCTCCGATGCCGAAGTAAAGATCGATACCGCTGTCGGCGATGGCCGGCGCCATCGCCGCCGCGATATCGCCGTCACTGATCATCCGCAACGACGCGCCTGCGCGCCGGATTTCCTCAACCATCCCCGTGTGTCGTGGCCGATCCAGCATCATCACCACCACGTCCTGCACTCGTTTATTCAAACATTGCGCGACAATCTGCAGGGTTTCTTCGATCGGGCTCTCAATCTTGAGCATCTCGATCCCCTTGACCTGCATATGCTCGAGCACCTTTGGCCCATAGGAAAGTTTCGTCATGTAGAACGAAGGGATGTCCCGAAGTGCGACCTTCACTCCCTGTTCCGGGCTGGCGGCCGCGATACAACTGATGGAGTTCGGCGCCCCCTTCGAGATGTTGGTCGTGCCGTCGATCGGATCGATCGCAATGTCGAACTGCGGCGAACCCGGCAGCCAGGTCCCAAGCTGTTCGCCTTTAAAAATCCCCGGCGCGTCGTCCTTGATCCCCTCGCCAATCACCACTTCGCCACAGATATTCATCAAGTCGAACATCCCGCGCATCGCGTCGCAGGCGGCTGCATCCGCCTTCTCTTTCTCGCCGCGACCGAGCCAGGGCAGCGAGTTCAGCGCCGCCGCTTCCGTTGCGCGGATAAAGTCGAACTCGATGATCCGCTCGATGTCGTGATAGTTTTGGGTGCGAAGTCTCACCGGGACATTTTGCATTCCCGGGGAAGTTCAGCAAGCCGGGAAGCGCTGCGTTCTTGTGCCGGGCTCCCTCGTCCCAGCGGGGGTCCGATTGCAGGACGTCTGGGTCAGACGCCGTTCGCCCTCCGGCGTTTCGCAGAAACGCCCTGTAATGGATCGAAAGCAGAAGGAGCTCTAACTCCCAGACGGCTTCGGTTTCGGCGCAGCGTTGGGTTTCACCGGCACATCGCCCGGCGCCACGTCGTATTCTGGCTTCGCCGCGCCCATCAGCCAGCGATCGAACCAGCCGACGATATGTTGCAAGCGCTCCACTCGATGCCACGGCTGTCCCGAGCGCGAAAGTTCGTGCGTTTCATTCGGGAACTTCACCATCACCGTTGGGATTTTGCGGAACTTCAGCGCGCGAAACATTTGTTCGCCTCCGGCGCCCGGAGGGGTGCGGCTATCGTTCTCGCCCAGGATGAACATCATGGGGGTCTTTACCTCGTTGATGTAAGTGATCGGCGAGCGCGCCTTATAATCCTCCGGATCCCGGAACGGCGGCGCCTTGAACCACCGCGGTTGAAACAGAGTGAAATCCGCCGTGTACCACCAATCGGTCCAGCTTGCGATGTCGCGCTGCGAAACCGCCGCGGCAAAACGGTCGGTGTGCCCAACCACCCAGTTCGTCAGTAATCCGCCGCCGCTGCCACCGGTCACGCCGAGCTTTTTCTCGTCGATAAAACCCCGCTTGACCGTTTCATCCACCCCGACCATCAGGTCCTTAAAATCGTCGCCCGGATAATGGTACTGGATCACATTCCCAAATTCCTGCCCGTAGCTCGTGCTCCCGCGGGGATTCGGATAAAGGACGACGTAGCCCTTTGCCGCCATCCACTGGAACTCGTGCGAGAAAACAAATCCATACGCGGTGTGTGGCCCGCCGTGGATGTTCAGGATAAGTGGGTATTTTTTCGTCCGATCGAACCCCGGCGGCTTTTGCAGCCACGCCTCAACCATTTTGCCGTCGAAACTTTTGTAACGGATTTCTTCCGGGTCGGTCAGATTGAGCTGGCCGAAAAGTTCGTCGTTGCTGTGGGTCAGCTGCCGCGCTTCACCACTCACGCGATCGAGCCAGAACAGATCGCCAATTCGGGTGGGAGTGGAAACCAGGTAGACAAGTTTTGACGCGTCCGGCGCCGCGCGAAAACGCGGAACGGCCTGGTCGCCTTTTGTAATCTCGTTCATCGCGCCCGTTGCCGTGTCGAACAGACCGAGATTGGTCCGGCCTTCTTTCGCGAAGTTCTCGACGATGCCTTTGCCATCCGCAGTCCAGATCGGCTCGTTTCCGCCGCCCGCGCGCGGCGAACCATTATCTCCAAAGACGCTGCTGCCGACGTCAAAATCGAATTTCTCGGTCAGGTTGCGCGGCTTCGCATCCTTCACCAGCTCCAGCACCCATAAGTCGGGCTGTGTATAGGAATTGACCGGCTGTTCAACCGAGCCCGTGAACGCGACCTGTTTTCCATCCGGGCTCAACGCCATCGCGCCAATGTCCATGTCGAGCGTGGTGATTTTGGTCGGCTCGCCGCCACTCGGCGCCATCGCGTAGAGCTCTGTCCTGGGGAGATCGTAATACGGCTCGTCGTTGTGCTGGGTCGTGAAATAAATCTGCGATCCATCCTTCGACCAGAGCGCGCCATCTTCATCGAACCGGCCGCTGGTCAGCTGTTTCGGCTGCACTTTCTCGTCCGGATTGTGGGGCGCGTTCACGATCCAGAGATGCTGCGGGCGCTTGAAGTCCAGATAGCCTTCTTCGTTCGAACGATAAACCGCGCGCGTGATGACATGGATGTCGCTTTCCCGCTCGTTCTCCGTGTCCGGCTTTTTCGCGGCGTCGTCGCTCCGGGGTTTATCGCCATCCTTCGCGGACGGAGCTGGTGCCGGATTCGACGCGCGCTTCTGCTCTTCGTCTTTTCGCTTTTTCTTTTCCTGTTTCTCCAGGTCCTCCGGATTCGACGAACTGCCGAAGACAATCAGCTTTCCGTCCGGCGACCATTTGGGACCTCCGGCGCCTTTCGGCAGATTCGTGAACGAAAACGCGTCACCGCCATCCATGGGGAGCATGAAAAGCTGGGGCGCCTCGGGCTTCCCGTCTTTCTCCGTCGAACGGGCGAAAACGAGATATTTTCCATCGGGCGACCAGCGCGGCGAGGAATCGCGTTCGCCGGTGGTGAGGCGATGCGGCGCTTCCTTCCCATTTGTTGAAACCATCCAGATGGACGTGTTGTAGCCCTCTTTTTTTTCATTCACGCTCACGCGGACAAACACGGCCCGCCCGCCATCGGGCGAGACCTGGGCATCGCCGACCCAGATAAAATCGAAGATATCCTTTTCCGTAATGTTTCTTTTGTCGGCGGCGTTCGCGGTAAAAACGGCGATAAAGATTAGTGAGGCGGCGAGAGAGAATCGGAGGCGCATGGCGTGTGATGCTGCGCGGAAACAACGCAATCGACAAGTTTCTTCGACCTGAAGGATTGGAAAAACGTTGTCATCCCGAGCGCAGTCAAGGGATCCCGTGTTGCTACTCTGCCTCTTCGCCAGGAGATCCCTCGACTGCGCTCGGAACGACTGCTTTTTGATCGCAGCGTCGCATGACGTGACCGCGTGATCGAGTGCGGATGCGTATTAGCGACTGCGAGGTCCCTCAGCGCGCGTCGCCAGCCTCGGGATGACACACGGTTATCTACTTCTCCCCTGGCGCCATCTCGGGTTGCATCATCTGGTGACCGCCCATGAGCGACGGGCGGACGCGGAGAAATACTTGAAACGAGAAAGGAATGTCGCCCCCGTAGTAACGGTCGAGAGCGCCCGGAACATCGTTCACGGTGACCTGACCGCCGAGACCAATGTCGACTCCGCTGCCATGCGACAGATCGCGCACATATCCGAGGGTGTAGGCGTTGATCGGAAAGACCCGCCCTTCGTCGATCGGATCGAGGACGAGTTCGGATCCCGGCTTTTCCACGCGCTCGAACCGCGCGTAAACTGTATCGCGCCCGCGCTGATAATCCGTTTCTAACAAGATCGACTGCGTCTTGCCGTGACCGCTGTCGTGATTTTGGCCCCAAACAATCGAATTCGACCAGTTCGCATCGTGCCCGAGCGGCTTATTATATATGAGGGACGCGGTTGTCCGGTGGCGGTTAGACTCCGGCTCCAATTCTTCCGGACTGTACAGATACCCGTGGGAAATCTGCAGAGCCAGGTTTTTCGTTGGGTTCCACGAAAGGCGGCCGCTGAACGAATCCAGCTTCGGCGCATCAAAATTGTAGCGGCGCTCGTCCGGTTCGCGTCCTTTGAAAGTCGACCCTTCGATTTTGAAATCGCGCCAGACCAGCCCAAGCGTGACCACCCCGAAGGTCACATGGGTGGAGTCCTGCCAATGGTGACCGAGCGGCGCATCCGGATCGTCCATCGCTGACAATCGATGCATGAAGGCCGGCGGGCCGAGGGCCGGTTCTCCGGGATAACCGGCATAGAGATAGGCCGAAAAATTGGGGCCGAATTTCTGGGAATAGCTCACCGAGATCTCATCGAAAAGATCGTGCGGATGCTGCCGGTCGTGGAGCGCGTTCCCGTTCCAGGTCTCGCCGCTCTGGAAAAGAAGCGGGTATCCACGGCCGCCCTCGGTCAGCAAATCCAGGCTCATCATTCCGCGGAAACCGAGCTGCGCGTTCTCGCCGAGCGGGTGCGAATACATCGCCATGAACCAGTTCGGTGCGTCGATCCTGTCGTCCCCTCGCTGCGTATTCGCATTCACGTAGCGCGGGAAGATCGCGCCATGCAACATCAGCATGTCGTCCCCGAGCATGAACATGCGCCCGTACAGCGGCGTCGAATCCGGCACCCAGCTCGATCCCGAACTCTCCCGGCTCATCGGATCGGTGAGATTCAGCGAGGAGGCCATCGTCATCTGGCGCGACCGCATATCGTGGCTCTCCGGCCGCTTCTCCGCCTTCAACCGTTCCGCCTCATGGGCGATGATGTCATGTTCTTCGTGCGTCGACTTTTTCTTTTCTTCCCTGAGCGTTGGAGGTTTCTCTTCCGCCTTCATCGGAACGAGCGTCATCCCGCATTTTGGACAGTTTCCCGGCCGATCCATCACCACTTCGGGGTGCATGACGCACGTGTATTTCTGAGCGGTTAATTCGGCGATGACCGGGATCGCTCCCAAGATCGCCGTCGCTGCAAGTATCAATAAAATTATTTTCTTCATTCTGTTTCCTGAAAGTTAAGTGAACCGGACGGCAAAACTGCCGACCGGGGTTGGGGATCCTATCGCGGCGGCCGTGCCGGCCGCAGACGTATGGAAATGCAGGCGACACTCCTGCCGCTACAAGTTTCAGGAAACAGGCGGAGCGTGCGCTTGCACGCTCTCCTGCAAAACCAATTCAGCAAAACTGCATCGACCTGGCGGCCCTGTATCGAGACCAGCGATCTCGATCGTCACCGGCGGCGGGAGTCTCAAAACTCTCGTCACGTAGTCGCAAGGTCCCGCGAACCGCCACGGAAGCGGGATCGCACCCTTCACCTCTTTCGCCACGACGGCACGGACATCCCGGCAGCAGGGCAAGTTCGCAGCCGGCTTCTTTTTCGCCGGTGCCGCGTGCATTGGACAACCGCCCGCTTCCGACACCGTTTCCGCGGACGAGCTGATTACGCCCAGCGCGCAATGATTCGAGAGAAAAAACCAGGCGGTCACCGACAACAGGACCACGGTTGAACGCACCGTCACCCATGGGACTGCCGAACTTCGCATCGTCAGGGATGCTCGCGCAGATTGTCCGATTGGCAATCGGGCGCCAAACCATTAAGCAGAGATATGCCGAGCCCGCCCATTCAACCTGAGACGCTCGAGTCAAATCTTGACCTGACCTTGCGAGGATGGATCGAGCGCTACCAGCAGAAGCTCGTCTTCGAGCACGTCCATTATCGCGGCGTATCCACCTGGAAGAACGTAATCGATCTCTGGGTCTACCAGGAAATCATCTGGGAAACTGGTGTCGAGGTCGTGATCGAAATCGGCGCCCGGCACGGCGGCACCACCCTCTGGCTCTCCGATCTCCTCCGGAATTTTCGTGGGGAATCCGCCACAATCATTTCGATTGATCTCGAGCGACCAGAACGCGCTTTGCCGCCAAATGTTCATTTCATTTGCGGCGATAGCATCGCTCCAGAGACCGTCGCCGAAGCGCGCTCTCGTTGCGGTGGCCGGAAAACCCTGGTCATCGCCGATGGGAATCACGCGGCGGAACATGTTCTCCAGGAAATGCGACTCTACGCTCCGCTCATTTCCCAGGGCTCCTATTTCATCGCGGAAGACGGCATCGTCGACGTGATGGAGTGGAAGGAATACACGCCCGGCCCGATGGTCGCCGCGCAAAATTTTCTGGCCGAAACCGATGAATTCGCTCTGGACCGGGCTCGGGAAAAATTCCTGATCACCTACGCGCCGGGCGGTTTCTTGAAACGGATTCGCCCGCCGGCTTGACCCTCAGCCAAGGGGTCGCCAGCCGATTCGCTATCGAAAGATGTTGTGAAAGACGTGATCAATCGTGCGGCCCACGGCCGCCGGGAAATTAGGCGGACGCTTGCGATGGCGCGACGGCCGGCGCACGCGCGCTTCCTTGATCGAAATGATCTCGAGAGAATCGCCGCGTTTGGCGAGATTAAGCGTGTCGTCGGTCCGGCCGTTTGCTTCTCGGCCATGCTCCCGATTCGCCACGTTGAAAGCGACGCGGACCTTTGCGGTGGTGTTGTTGCCGATGCGGATAATTTGAAGCGAATCGCCGAGGATATACTTTCGGTTCGGCCAGCGTTGATCGTAAACTGCCAGCTCGTTGCGAATATACGGCTTGTCGACAACACCGTGATCGAAGTACTCGACGCGTTCCGCATAAAACGCGAGCTCATCGTCGGGATTCCCGGACTGGCAGGCGTCAAAATAACGGCGGAGAAAATTCCGGATCTCCGCTTTCGCTACCTCCCCGGCGTTTTGCGCTTTCGTCGGAACAGGTGCCGGGACCGATCGTGGTTCGTGGAGGCCGGCGTCGCTTTTCAACACCGGCATGTCGGGCAGGTCGGTGGAGCCCTCGGCCGGCGGCGCCGCTTCGCCGATTCCCAGTGAGTAAAGAGTTACCTCATCCGCCATGCCCGTCTGAGCGAAGCCCTGCCGCTGCTGATAGCGTTTGAGCGCCATCGCGTAGTCCGGGCTCGAACGGCCATCGATGTCGCGAAAGAAAAGATGCCGCTTTCGCAATTCCTCCTGGACCTGGCGCGTCTCCTCATCGGCGGTCGCACGGCCCCAAAAACCCAGGGAGAAAATCAAGAAAAGTAAAAAGCACTTCTTTGGCACGGTGAAAAGTTGTTCGAGCAAGGCGGAAACGACTTCGAGCTCCGGTTTTGACAGCAGCTCTCCTGCCGCAACCCCCTAAGCCTGCGCATCTTCGTGCATTGTTTTGCGAATGCGAACCAGAATTCCCACTCCGACTCTTCTGGAGCCGCGTCTCTGCGGGCCGCTCGAGAGGGAT